>JAFVAS010000138.1 GCA_017480395.1 Oscillospiraceae bacterium
CGCAAGAAAAAGTGACAAACGCAGAAACTGAGCTTCGCCCTTTTGGGGGCTAAGATCCGTTTTTTGCTCCGTTAAGCAAATGTGATGCGGTAGGACAGGGTGCGCGTCTCGCCGGGCTGGGCGATCTGGATGCCGGTCTTGTCGTGGAGGCCGCGCCCCATGAACCGGCCGTCGGGGAGGGTGGACCAGGGCTCGATGCAGAGATAGTTGGTGTCCCGGCCCACCTGGGCGGTCCAGATGCCGAGATAGTCAAAGTCCCCGAAATCCACCGTCACATGCCGCCCGCTGCTGCGGGAGACCAGGCTGGCCCGGCGGACCGCCGGGGCGTCCAGCACGATGGTGTCCAGCCCCAGGTCGGCGGGGAGTTGCTCCAGCACGCCGTTTTGCAGCGCGACGGTGCGTTTTGGCAGGGTGAGCATCCCCTCGTCATCCATGCCGTAGAGGGAGAGCGCGGACAGCCCCTCAAAGGCGACGCCGTAATCCGCCATGGTCTCGCCGGGAAGGAGGGTGGTGCGGTAGGCCTCGTGCCCGCCCAGCTCGAAGGGCATGGGCTCCGGGGAACGGTTGGTGATCCGGTGGGTCTTGACCAGCGTGCTGCCCTCCAGGGCAAAGGTCACGTCCAGGGCGAAATCAAAGGGGTAGACCGCCAGGGTGTCCAGCGTGGCGGCGGTGTGGAAGGTGACGCCGGTCTCGCCGTGCCGGGTCACCGCGAAGGTGCGCTCCCGGCAGAACCCGTGGCGGGGCGCGGGATAGATCTGCCCGCCCAGCGTATACTGCTGGCCGTCCATCCGGCCGATCAGGGGGAAGAGCAGGGGCGCGTGCTTGCCCCAGATGGAGGGGTCGCCCTCCCAGATGCGCTCCAGCCCTCGGTGCTGTACGCTGGTCAGCTCCGCGCCCACCTCGTTGATCTGGACGCGCAGCGCCTCATTGGAAATTGAAATCATAGTCAGTCCCTCCGATTGATCGCTTCAATGCGGTCTGCAATGGCCGCCTGCACCTGGTTGACCTCCTCCAGGAAGAGCCGGGCGGAGATACGCTCCGAGGCGTGGCCCAGGATGATGGTCTGCTCCATGCCGTCGCTGGTGGCCACCCGCACCCGGTAGCGCCTGCCCGCCTCGTAGGTGGTGCGCTCGATGTAGGTGTCGGCGGTCTCCGCCTGTTTGGTGTAGACCACGAAGATGTTGTTGACCTTCTGGACGCTGCCCGCGCCGCCGGGAACCCGATAGGCGTCAAAGACCAGGATGACGCCTCAGCGCTTGTACCCCTGGTAGTTGGACAGAATGTGGATCAGCCGGTTCCGGGCCGCGTCCAGGTCGTCCTTTGCCAGCGTTTTCAGCTCATCCCAGGCGAAGATGATGTTGTAGCCGTCCACCAGCAGGATGGTGTCCGAGGGCTCCAGCTGGCGCAGGATGGGGTTGGGCTCCTCCTGCCGGGTGGGGCGGGGGAGGAAGTCCCGGGGCTTGACCGCGCCGTAGGTGCGCTCGAAGATGGCCTGGAGGGCCCTGTCCTCCGCCCGGGTGCCGGAGTAGGTCGCCCCGCCCCGGCGGATGACCGTCGGCTCCGGCTCTGACGCGTCGGGCCGGTAGGCGAAGGGGAGGTGCATGTGCTCCGGCACCTCGTCCCATCGCACGTTGAAGCCGCCGCCGTCGGCGCAGAAGATCGAGACCGGGGTGTTGTCCAGGTCGGCCAGGGGGTCATAGCCCAGCTCCGAGACGATCCGCTCCTGCTCCTGGCAGGGGCGATAGCCCGCCGGGCGCAGGCTCAGCCGGCCCCGCCCCCGGGTGTTGGCCGCGACCTCCTCGGGATAATCCCCCAGGGCGGCCACCGGGGCGCTGCCGGTCAGGACAGAAAACTCCCCCCGCTGCTCCGGGGCGTCAAATTCGCCGCCAAAGCGCTGCAGATCCGCCATGGCCCGGCCCAGCAGCGCGGTGGGCACCTCCAGACGGCAGGCGTAACACGGCTCCAGCAGGATGGATTCGGCCCGCATCAGCCCCATGCAGAGGGCCCGGTAGGTGGCCTCCCGGAAGTCGCCCCCTTCGGTGTGCTTGACGTGGGCGCGGCCGGAGAGCAGGGTGATGCGCAGGTCGGCCACGGGGGAGCCGGTCAGCACCCCCAGATGCTCCTTTTCCCCCAGGTGGGTGAGGATCAGCCGCTGCCAGTTGCGATCCAGGGCGTCCTCGCTGCACCGAGTGCCGCATTGCAGCCCTGCCCCCCGGGGGAGGGGCTCCAGCAGCAGGTGCACCTCGGCGTAGTGGCGCAGCGGCTCGAAGTGGCCCACGCCCTCCACCGGCGCCGCGATGGTCTCCCGATAGACGACGCTGCCCGGGCCGAAGCCCACCTCCAGCCCGAACCGCTCGGCAATACGGCGGGAGAGCACCTCCAGCTGCACCTTGCCCATCAGACGGACGTGGAGGGAGCGGGTGTGGCGGTTCCACACCAGGCGGAGCGTGGGATCCTCCTCCGCCAGCTCCTGCAGTTGCCGGAAGGCGGAGAGGGCGTCGGTGCCCTCGGGCAGCAGCAGCTCGTAGTTCAGCACCGGCTCCAGCACCGGCATTGGCGCGTCGGGCTCCGCCCCCAGCCCCTCGCCGGGATAGGTGTGCTTTAACCCGGTGACGGCGCAGACGCCCCCCGCCGGGACGGCGGAGAGGTGGATGAATTTAGCGCCGGAGTAGAGGCGAAGCTGATCCGCCTTTTCCTCCCAGTCCTCGCCCCGGGCGTCCCGGCCGGAGAGGACGGTCTTGGGGCGCAGCTGGCCCCCGGTGATCTTCATCCAGGTCAGGCGGCTGCCCTGCTCGTCCCGGGAGATTTTATAGACCTTTGCGGCAAACGCCGTCCCATATTCCGGGGGAAGGGTCAGCGCCTCCAGCGCGTCCAGCAGGGCGTCCACCCCCTCCAGCCGCAGGGCGGAGCCACAGCAGCAGGGAAAGAGACGCCGGGCGGCAATGGCCCGGGCCAGCGACGCGGGGGAGAGGGCTCCGGCGTCCAGATATTCGGCCATCAGCGCCTCGTCGGTCATGGCGATCTCCTCCAGCGCGGCGGGGTCGTCCTGCTCCAGGGGGAGGCAACCCTCGTCCAGCCGGGCGCGCAGGTCGGAGAGAATGGCTGCCCGGTCCGCGCCGGGGAGATCCATCTTGTTGACAAAGAGCAGGGTGGGGATGCGGTGCTGCTCCAGCAGCCGCCACAGCGTCTCGGTGTGGGCCTGGACGCCGTCGGTGCCGCTGATGACCAGAATGGCATAGTCCAGCACCTGCAGGGTGCGCTCCATCTCGGCGGAGAAGTCCACATGGCCCGGGGTGTCCAGCAGGATCAGCGTCTTTTTCTCCAGCGGGAGCACCGCCTGCTTGGAGAAGATGGTGATGCCCCGCTCCCGCTCCAGCGCGTCGGTGTCCAGAAAGGCGTCCCGGTGATCCACCCGGCCAAAGCGCTGGATGGCCCCGCCCCGGTAGAGCATGGCCTCGGACAGGGTGGTCTTGCCCGCGTCCACATGGGCCAGCAGGCCGACGCAGAGGTTATTTGATTTTTCCGTGCGCGCCGCAGCCGCGTCCGCCATGCCTTGCACCCCCTTGTGTCAGGCGATCCGAAGGGATCAGGATTCGTTGACCAGCTTTCCGGTGATGTGCTCCGGCGTGAGGGAGAAGCAGAGCGTCCCCGGGCCGGAGGCCTGCACCTCGTGCTCGATATAGTCCTGATCCTGGGTATATTTATAGCTGAGCTGACGGCTCAGATACATGGCCCGCTCCTGATCCGCGACAAAGCTCACGCGGCCAAAGACGATGACGCTTTTGATGTTCAGCGCCCACTCGCCCTCCCGGCGGTAGCCCTGGTCGTAGACGCAGAAGGACGCCTTATCACACCGGCGCAGGGCGTCGATCTTGTGGCCCAGCCTGCCGCCGTGGAAGTAGAGCCTGCCGTCCTCCTCGCAGTACCAGAAGTTCATGGGCATCCCGTAGGGATAGCCGTCGTCCCCCAGCACGGACAGCACGCCCCGGGGCTGTTCCCGCAGGAGGGTCAGGATCTCCTCCTGGCTGAGGGCCTGCTTTTTTCGCAGCATGTCACGAAACATTTTGATTCCTCCTGTGGTCGATCCGGTAGAAGAGCAGACATAGCCCGGCGAAGATGACCCCCGCCGCGATCGTGATGGGCAGCACCGCCGCAGACGTGTCTCCCAGCAGGAGACACAGCCCCTGGTAGAGGGTCACCAGGCCGTAGACCGCGAAGATGACGAAGGCCAGGGCGTTCAGCGCCCCGGCGGGGATGCGGCTTTTGAGCAGATAGCCCGCCAGCAGTCCCACCAGGTCGGCGGCGAACAGCCCGATGGAGCAGGCCAGCCACACCGCCACCGCGTTGGAAAAGCCCTCGTTGGCGCCGAAGGTGATGGCGGTCAGCTGGGTCTTGTCCCCCAGCTCCGCCAGGAAGAAGGTGCCAAAGACCGCCAGGGGCGCAAAGCGCACCCGGGAGGCGGCAGCGGCGTCCTCCTCCTCGTCCTCCCCGCCCAGGCTGGACAGGGCGAAGCCCAGAAAGGCGGCGGCGGCGGCCAGCCGGATGAGCCAGGTGGGGATGAAGGCGCTGACCAGTCCGCCCGCCAGCACCGCCAGGCCATTCAGCACCAGAATCGCCGCCGCGGTGCCCAATATGATGTCCCGCAGCTTGTATTTCGAGGTCAGGGCGACCAGCATCAGCTGGGTCTTGTCGCCCATCTCGGCGATGAATTCCGTGAAAAGAATGCGAAGAAAGAGCAGCATCTCATTCAACCTCTTGTTCCTGGATGATTCTTTGATAGAAGCTATTCTACTGCCTGTCCCGGAATCTGTCAACGCGAAAAGGGGAGAAGCCCAAAAGACGCAAAAAAACCGCCCCGATCGGGACGGAGAAACGGAAAAGCGGAAAACGGGAAAAGGCAAAATAAAAAACTTTGACCCCCACCTGTCCAACGCAGATGGGGGTCACTTCTGGTGCATCTTGGTATCTAACATCAATTGTTTACCTCTCTTTCTATCAGATTTGCGGCTTGCGTCCGGCCTGTCGCCATGTATCGCATTCTGATCGACACCCGAAATTCTCTTTGCTGTATCGTACAGTATGGGCTGATCGGTTCCGATTTATCTGACTTGGCCTTCACCGCAGTTGGGATTGAGTTCGTTGTTCATTGGACTCATTCCTTTCTGTGACTATAAGATAGCACAGGAAAATAGTTTCGTCAAGCACTTTTAATAATATAATTAATAAAAGACCGGGTCGTCAGTTTTTATTATCGCTTGCGCAATCGGCGGCTTCTGCTATAATGGGAGGGACAGAAGGAAAGGGGGCGCGGCCCATGGCGCAGGATATACAGGTTCACATCATCGCCCGCATCCGCAGCGATTTTCCCACAAAGTTCGGCATTCCGCGCCAGAGCGGGGTGGTGGAGGCCCTGCGGGCCCAGATCGTGTTCGAGCCGGAGTACCGGAATCCCGACGCCCTGCGGGGGATCGAGGGGTTCAGCCATCTCTGGCTGATCTGGCAGTTCTCCCAGGCCGTGCGGGAAAAATGGTCGCCCACGGTGCGCCCGCCCCGGCTGGGGGGCAACCGGCGGGTGGGGGTGTTTGCCACCCGTTCCCCCTTCCGGCCCAACGCCATCGGCCTGAGCTGCGTGAAGCTGGAGGGGGTGGAGCTCCACACCCCGGAGGGGTCGGTGCTGACCGTCTCCGGGGCGGATCTGATGGACGGCACGCCAATTTTGGACATCAAGCCCTATGTGCCCTACGCCGACTGCCGCCCCGACGCCCGGGAGGGCTTTACCGGCGGCGGCTGGGAGCGGCTGCTGGAGGTGGACTGCCCGCCGGAGCTTCTCCCCCGGCTGCCGGATGAGAAGCGGGAGGCCCTGCTGGGGGTGCTGGCCAACGACCCCAGGCCGTCCTACCAGAGCGACCCGGAGCGGGTCTATGGCCTGCCCTTCGGCGGGTATGAGGTTAAATTCACCGTGTCCGGCCACCGGCTGCGGGTGATCGAAATTGAATCATAAGCGGCTCTTGCGGAGGCCCGGCGGATGTGCCGGGCCTCTGTTTTTGGTTCCAACGGAGATGGAAGCACTTTTTCTGTCCCGTTTTTGACGCTTGTTTTGACGGTAAATGTGGCATAATCAATTTGCAAGCTTGAAAATCTGCCAAAATTATTAAATTATCATGAATTTCCAGGGGTTTGGTTGATTTTTGACATTGGTCTATGTATAATAAAATAGAAGTATTATGGGCATGTTATAATTCTTTATTTTGGAAACATTACGAAAATGAATTGTTTCCAATGCGTCAGACTTTGATGCGAACATTGATGGAAAGGAGGGAAGGACAGTGAACGACCTGTGGAAGAAGCTGCGCGGCCTGCTGAGCAAGCGCGCGTGGAGAAACACCGTGATCGGCATCGCCTGCGTCGTGGTCTTCGCCACGACCTATGCGCTGATCCTTCCCGCCATCACCATCTCGGAGGACGCGGCGCAGGAGGAGCCCGGCCTGGTGCTGGGCGGCCCGGCGGAGGAGACCATCCCCGTGGAGGAGGCCCTGGAGGACGGCGCGGAGCCGGAGGCCGAGCCTGAGGACAAACTGGAAGCCGAACCCGGGATCGAACCTGAGACGGCCCCGGAGGCCGAGCCCGAGCCCGAACCGGAGACCATCCCGGAGGCGGAGCCGGAGACCGAGCTGCCGCCGGAGACCGATCCCGGCGCGGCGGAGCCTGCCCAGGTGAGCTATCCCGCGGTGCAGTTTGACAACGCCGACGACGGGGAGGCCCTGGTGCGGGTGCACGTGGACGCCCCGGAGGGGGCCTTCCCGGAGGGCACCACCATGGTGGTCAAGCCGGTGGAGGAGACCGATGTGCGCGACCTGGTGGAGAACACCGTCACCGGCGAGGTCGTGCAGATGCAGGCCATCGATATCACCTTCTATGATGCCGACGGCAACGAGATCGAGCCGCTGAAGGAGATCAACGTCATTTTTGGCTCCGACGTCATTGCCGACGGTGTGGCCGCCGAGACCGCGGAGCCGGTCATCGTCCATGTGGACGACGAGGGCAAGGCGGAGATCGTCGAGCAGCTGGACGAAAAGCAGATCGAGGCGCTGGAGCAGCCGCCCGCCGAGGACGTGATCATCTTCGGGGCGGGGGGCTTCTCCACCTATGTCATCGTCGTGACCAAGATCGAGAAGAACTTGCTTGCCAGAGACGGCAACACCTACAAAATCACAGTGGACTACGGCCCCGAGGCCGGCATCCCCGCCGACGCGGAGCTGGAGGTGCGCCAGCTGACCGGAGCGGAATATGACAGCTATGTCGCGCGCGCCGCGGAGACCCTGGGTGCCGCGGGGTTCGAGTATGCCCGCGTCTTTGATATCTCTATTCTGGATGGGGCGGGGAATGAGGTTCAGCCCGCCGCCCCGGTGCAGGTGGCCATTCAGCTGCTGGATGCAAAAAATGCGACGGAAGACTTTTCTGTGATCCACTTTGCCGAGGAGGAGGAGATTCCCCTGCAGGTGGGCGCGGAAACGGATGGAAACATCGTCTCCTTTGAAACCGACGGTTTCTCCGCCTACGCCATTGTGCAGGGGCCTGGTGTGATTCCCCTGGGATGGAGTAAAGTGACAACGATTGATGATTTGATTGCACTCGGCAAAGATGGCCTCTATATCGGTCACATAGACGGGTATTATCTGAAGAACACATCAATACCTGATAATGCGGATGGAACTGGCCGAATCGGTATCGCAAAGACGAAGCCGACAAGTGTTGTTCCCGACCCAGATGCGGCATCATTGTATTACTTCGAGCCGGTGCCGGAAAAGAATGATCAAGTGTATGTTTATTGCCTGGATAACGAGGGCAATAGGCAATATGTATATAATGGTGGTGATAATAGTCTGTCCTTTGCCACTGATGAGTCCCAAAAGACAGCATTTACTGTAAAAGTAGATAACCAGAACAAATTCACGCTGAATAATGGCGCTTACTACTGGAACATGCAGGGCGGCGCTAGTGGTACTCGTTTCTGCTCTTACAATAGTGCCGGTGATGGAAATAATAAGCTTTATATCTGGAAGTATACAGAAATTACCGGCGACCCCTACGGCCTCAATGGCAAGAGCTATGGCCTGATGAACTGGGGAGGCAGCGTCACGGGAAAGGCGTTGATGGCAAGCTCTTCTACTAAGAATACGCTGGACGCGAAATCGCTGACCATCATGGCGAAGAAGAACAACAATACTGATCGCCTCTTTGTTTCCAACGACA
>JAFVAS010000139.1 GCA_017480395.1 Oscillospiraceae bacterium
AGTGCCGCTCCGGCGGAGAGCGCCTCCCCGGCGGAAAGCGCCGCTCCGGCGGAGAGCGCCTCCCCGGCGGAAAGCGCCGCCCCGGCGGAGAGCGCCGCCCCTGCGGAAAGCGCTGCCCCGGCGGAGGAGGCCGGAACCGTGACCATCACCGATCACGCAGACCGCACCGTCACCGTCCCCACCGACCCCACCCGCGTGGTCATTCTGGACATCCTGCCCCTGCCCTCGGTGCTGACCATCTTCCTGGGCTCGGCGGAGACCATCCTCGCCATGGAGCCGGCCAGCATGAACGCCGCCAAGAACGGCATCCTGTCTGAGCTGTTCCCCAACGTGCTGGACGTGAGCACCGATATCATGAGTGGGGACGACGTGAATGTGGAGTCCCTGCTGGCCCTGGACCCCCAGATCGTCTTCTACAACGCGGGCAACTCCGCCCTGGGGGAGAAGCTTGAGAACGCCGGTCTGACGGCGGTGGGCGTTTCCCCCACCAAGTGGCAGTATGACTGCATCGTCACCTATGACCATTGGATGGAGCTGCTGGGCCAGATCTATCCCTCGGTGGACGTGGGCAGCGCGGTCAGCGACTTCAGCAATGCCATGTACGACCAGATCCAGGCCAAGGTGGCCGACCTCCCCGACGAGGCGCGCAAGAACGTACTCTTCCTGTTCCAGTATGACGAGAACACCATGATCACCTCCGGCTCCAGCTTCTTCGGCCAGTGGTGGTGCGACGCCTCCGGCGCGATCAACGCCGCAAACGAGGTGGCCGCTGACAACTCCAACGCCGCCATCACCATGGAGCAGGTCTACGCCTGGGATCCTGACGTCATCATCATCACCAACTTCACCCAGACCCAGCCCGATGACCTCTATAACAACGCCATCGGCGACGACGACTGGAGCACCGTCTCCGCCGTGGTCAACGGCCAGGTCTACAAAATGCCCCTGGGCTCCTACCGCACCTACACCCCCGGTGTGGACACGCCCATGACCCTGGAGTGGATGGCCACCATCCTCTACCCCGACCTGTTCCCGGAGTTTGACCTGGCCGCCGACGTGCGGGCCTACTACAACGACCTGTACGGCGTCGATCTGACCGACGAGCAGATCGAGGCCATGTATCATCCCTCCAGCGCCGCCGGCTCCTGGAGATAATCGCGGACAAGGAGAGAGCACGATGCATCTGCGCCGTAGATTCACCCTGTGGATGACGGCCATGGGGGCGCTGATCCTGATCTGCGCCCTGATGGCCCTGTGCATGGGACAATTTCACATTGCCCCGGCCCGGGTGCTGCGGGAGCTGTTCTCCCCCGGTGCCGCCGAGGGGGTGAAGGACAACGTGCGCACCACGCTGTTCAACATCCGCATTCCCCGCATCTGCATGGCCCTGATCGCCGGGGCGGGGCTTGCCGCCTCCGGCGCGGCGTTCCAGAGCCTGTTCGCCAATCCGCTGGCCACCCCGGACACCCTGGGCGTGGCCAACGGGGCCTCCTTCGGGGCGGCGCTGGGTATCCTGCTGGGGGGCAGCGCGCCGGTGGTGCAGGCGCTGGCCCTGCTGTTCGGCGTGCTGGCGGTGGTGCTGGTCTTTGCCGTCACCCGGGGGATGGGGGGCAGAAGCCCCTCTCTGCTGATGGTGATTCTGGCGGGCATGGTCATCAGCTCCCTGTTCTCCGCCCTGGTGTCCCTCATCAAATATGTGGCCGACCCCCAGGATGTGCTGCCCGTCATCACCTTCTGGCTGATGGGCCGCTTCTCCGGGGTCACCCGGCGGGGGCTGCTCCTGGCCCTGCCGCTGATCGCGCTGGGGACGCTGGTCATCTTTCTGCTGCGCTTCCGGCTCAACGCCCTCTCCCTCTCGGAGGAGGAGGCGAAGGCCCTGGGGGTGAACCTGCGCCGCGTCCGGGCGCTGGTCATCACGGCGGCGGCCATGACCACGGCGGCGGTGGTCTCCGTCTGCGGCGTCATCGGCTGGGTGGGCCTGCTGATCCCCCACATCGCCCGGATGATCTTCGGCAATGACAACCGCTTTGTCGTCCCCGCCTCCATCGCGGCGGGGGGACTGTTCCTGCTGATCGTGGACACCCTGGCCCGCTGCGTCAACGCCGCCGAGGTGCCCGTGTCCATCCTGACCGCGGTCATCGGCGCGCCGGTTTTTATCCTGCTGCTGCGCAAGACAGGGGGGCTTCAGACGTGAGCATTGAAGTGAACGCCGGCGTCTTCTCCTACCGAAAGGGGACGCCGCTGCTCCAGGACATCAGCTTTTCCGTCCCCACCGGGGAGGTGCTGGCGGTTCTGGGCCCCAACGGCGTGGGCAAGACGACGCTGATGAAGTGCCTTCTGGGCTTCCTGCCCTGGGAGAGAGGGGAAACCCGCATCGACGGCCAGGATATCCGCACCTTCCGGGGCAGAGCCCTGTGGCAGCGGGTGGCCTATGTGCCCCAGGCCCGGCAGAGCCCCTTTTCCTACCGGGTGGAGGACATGGTGCTGCTGGGGCGAAGCCCCTATCTGGGGGACTTCTCCGTCCCGGGGAAGCGGGACCGGGAGATTGCCCGGGAGGCGCTGGAGCAGGCGGGCATCCCCCATCTGGCGGAGAAGAGCTGCGCCGCCCTCAGCGGCGGAGAGTTACAGCTGGTGCTCATCGCCCGGGCCCTGGCCGCCCAGCCGGACTATCTGATCCTGGACGAGCCGGAGTCGGGGCTGGACTTCCGCAACCAGCTGATCGTGCTCGACCTGATCACCCGGCTGAGCCGGGAGCGGAAGCTCACCGTGATTTTAAACACCCACTATCCCGACCACGCCCTGCGCTGCTCCGACCGCGCACTGCTCTTATTCGGCGGCGGCATTTACCAGTTTGGCCGCACCGGGCAGATCCTGAATGCGGAGAACATGCGCGCCCTGTTCGGGGTGGACATCGCCGTCTGGCGGGAGACCCTGAACCGGCGGGACTACGCCGCCGTCATTCCGCTGGAGATCATTGAGACGGGAGGAAACAGCCGATGGACAAAACCCTGAGCGCAACCCCGGTGGCCAACCGCACCCACATCGGGTTCTTCGGGCGGATGAACGCGGGAAAATCCTCCCTCATCAACGCCCTGGCCCACCAGAGCGTCTCCATCGTCTCCGCCGAGGCGGGCACCACCACCGACGTGGTGAAAAAGACCATGGAGATCCACGGCATCGGCCCCTGTGTCCTGCTGGATACGTCGGGCTATGACGAAGTCGGGCTGGTAGGAGAGCTGCGCGTCGCCGCCGCCAAACAGGCGGCCCAGAGCACCGACCTGGCCGTGCTGCTGTTTTCCGCCGATGGGGACTGGGCGCTGGAGCGGGGATGGCTCGACTACTTCCGCGCCTGCGACACCCCGGTGCTGGCGGTGCTCAGCCGGGGGGACGCGCGCCCCGCGGAGGAAAACCGCGCGCTGGCGGAGGCAATTCAGGCGGAGACCGGTCTGCCCCCCCA
>JAFVAS010000140.1 GCA_017480395.1 Oscillospiraceae bacterium
AACTCCTATTGCTTGCCTTTCGCCAAGGGCGAGTACGCCATCACCTATCCCATTCCGGAAAAGCCCATGCACCCGTGAGCATCCTCCTTTCGGAGCCAGCACATGAGCCTCCCAGGACCGCCCTCAGGGCGGTCCTGGGTATTATTCTGCCAGAGATCGTTCAGCGCAAGCGCAGCAATCGCCCGGAACCGCCACCGAATCAGTCCTCTGCGCATGCGCAAAATTTGCGTCGCAGAAAGCAATGATAAAAGGCTGATCCCGAGAACCAAAATTCTTGGAATCAGCCTTGATTCGTGATGCTATTATGATGCTGTACCAGACGGAAACAGGAGAAACCGAGCACCGTCGTTTCCGCAGAAAATTTGTCCGGATACCCTGTTCCCTCCAAGGACTTTCATTTCGGGGCGCCAGCCGTGACCTCCCCGCCATCCTGATCTTCTTTCGGAATCCGGGAGAAAAAGCGGAACATGAACCACAGCGCCGGGATTACAGACAGGACATAGGCCAGGGGCATGGCCTCCTGCACACCGGCCAATCCGCGGACATGTGCGAGGATCGGAAGGGCCGGCAGGAAGAACAGCCCACTGCGAACCGAGGACAGAATGGAGGCCTCCGCCTTGTGGCCCGTGCTCTGGAGCATCAGATCGGAGGTCATGCAGAACGGCAGGAACAGGAGCGCTCCGCAGTGAAGCCGCAGCGCCCGGGCTCCGATGGCCACCACCTGGGTGTCATCGCGGAACACCCCGATCAGCCCATCCGCGTTGAGCAGGACCCCGACCATGGCGATGGCCATCAGGCCCTCAGCCACGGCCAGCGTGATCCAATACGCTTTGCGGACCCGGGAAAACTTTCCCGCGCCGTAGTTGAAGCCGCTCACCGGCTGCATCCCCTGTCCCACACCCAGGGCAACGGAGAACACAAAGAATCCGATCCGGGACACGATGCTCATAGCGGCAATGGCCGCGTCTCCATAGGCCCCGGCGAAACTGTTGAGCAGGATGGTCGTCAGGCTGTTCAATCCCTGCCGCAGCAGACTGGGCAGGCCTGTGGCCATGATATCCAGCAGCAGCGCCGGTCTGACCGATACCGCCCGGAGGGACAGCTTTGTCGTGGTCTTGCCCCTCAGGAACATGCTCAGCAGGATCAGAAAGCTGATGGTCTGGCTCAGGGCGGTGGACAGCCCGGCACCCGCAATCCCCATGTTCAGGCCGAACATAAAGATGGGATCTCCCGCGATGTTGAGGATCGCCCCGGTCATGAGCCCTATGGTTCCCAGCGACGCCTTCCCCTCATAGCGCAGGATGTTGTTCATCACAAAGCTGGCGGTCATAAACGGCACCGCCGCAAGGATGTAGGAGATATAGGTCTTCGCAAAGGGCGCAATCGTCTCCGTGCTGCCCAGCACTCTCACCAGCGGATCCAACCAGAGGAAGCACACAATCGAACAGAGCACCCCCACCGCCAGGGAACAGAAAAATCCGGTGGAGGCCGTGCGCGTGGCGTCCTCCATCTCCTTCCTGCCCAGCTCCCGGGCAATGATGCTGCCGGAGCCCTGCCCGAACATGAAGCCCACCGCCTGAATGATGGCCATGAATCCGAACACGATGCCCACGGCACCGCTGGCGCTGTTGCCCAGCCGCCCGACAAAGGCGGTATCCGCTAAGTTATAGACGTTGGTCACCAGCATGCTGATGATGGTGGGGATGGACAGCCGCACGATCAGCGATGTGACCGGCGTTTTGGTCATCTTGTCATACTGGGATATCTGCCGTTTCATGACATCTACCTCTTCTCGTTAAAATATATGGCGATCCGCTTTTTGACAAAAACGGATCGCCATCTTTTTGCGTTCATATGGCCGTCGTCTGCGCGGCGCTGCGGGCGACCCGGACGCCGATGGCCTCCGCGAGAAATGCCCCCAGATAGGAGACCACAAGCATGATCGGCCAGTCGTGCACGATTCCATGCAGCCAATGGCCCATCTGCTCCTGGGCCGGGATCATCTCGTTGTAGAAAATATTTGCCGCGGAGACGATCAGCGTATTGCAGGTGTTGAGGATCAAGGACGGCAGAATGTTGTCGATGAGCCGATAGGGGATGCCGCCGCGCCTGACGGGGAACCGCCCCGTGAACCGGGCGGACCACTCCTTGTAGGGCAGCGCAATGCTCACCAGCAGGATCACCATGGTGATCATCGCCCAATTTCGAAACAGATTGGAAAAATGGAACGCCAGATGATCCACAAAAATCGATGCCACCGACATAATGAGCCCCATGACGATGGCCAGGACGACGGTCACCGTCTCCTCGAAATGATTTCGGAACATCATTCCCCGCACCTCATTTCCGCCAATCCCATGACCCGGTCCCGGAAGATCCGGGGATCCATCTCCCGCACCTCGGGGCCGATTTCCGGGCGAAATTCCATGTGGGAGAGCACATCTCGCTCCAGATCGACGCCCGGAGCCAGCTCAATGAGCTCCAGCCCGTGCGTTCCCAGCCGGAACACCGCCCGCTCTGTGATGTACAGCACCCGCTGTCCGTTCTCCCGGGCATAGTCGGCGGAGAAGGTGATCTGCTGCACCCGGCGTTTAAACTTGACCATTTCCCCGTCGGAGACGATCCGCAGCTGTCCGTCGGAGATGGCGATCTCGGACTTCCCCGCCGTAAAGGACAGCAGGAAACATACGGTCTTCGTGTTCTGCGAGATGTTGATAAACCCGCCCGGACCGGTGCACCGGCTGCCATATCGGGAGACATTCACGTTCCCCTTTTCATCCACCTCGGCCGCGCCCAGGAAGGTCTGATTCAGAAAACCGCCGTCATAGAGGTCGAACACGTCGCCGATGCAGGGGATGGACTCGGGATTGACCGCCCCCGCAAACCCCAGTCCCTCCAGCGGAACCCCGCCGATGGGGCCGGACTCCAGGGACAGGGTCATCCAGTCTCCGATGCCCTCCTCATTGGCCACGCTCCCCACGCCGGATGGCAGGCCGATTCCCAGGTTGACCACCGTATCCCGCTGCAGCTCCATGGCCGCCCGGCGGGCGATGACCTTTCGGATGCCCATCTCCATGGGCGCAATGGCGTCGGCGGGGCAACGCACCTCGCCGGTGATCTCCGGCAAATAGCCCTCGATCCCATAGCACTGCCGGTGCAGTTCCGCGGGGGCAACGACGACGGCGTCCACCAGGGAATGGTGAATGCGCACCTGTCTGGGATGGATGCTGCTCCTCGCCACGATTTTCTCCACCTGGACGATGACGACGCCGCCGGTTTTGTGCACCGCCTCCGCCATCTCCAGGTCAAGCCCCGTCAGCGGCTCCTTCGCCACGGAGATATTGCCGTCCTCATCCGCCCAGGTGCCGCGGATCAGGCAGGCGTGGATCGGGAACGCAGGGTAAAACAGCTGTTCGCCGCCCCCAAGCTCCGTCAGCTCCACCACGGTGTGGCCCTGCTCCCTGGCCCGCCGATTGAGGCAGCAGCCCTCCTGCCGGGGATCGGCAAAGGTGCCCAGCCCCACGCGGGTCAGGAATCCGCTGCGGCCCGCCGCAGACGCCTTAATCAGATTGGCCAGCACGCCCAGGGGAAGGGCGTATCCGGCGCACCGCTCCTCCGCAATCAGCTGGGAAATCCCCGGGGAATTGCCCATGTGGGCGGCAATCACCGTCTCCAGAAGGCCGTCCTTCGCCAGCAGGTTCAGTCCCCGCCGGCTCCAGGTGTTGTCCCCGTTGCAGATGCCCGCCACCAGGGTGAGCCCCGCGGGATGGCCCTCCTCCATGAACCGATCGGAGAGCGCATGGTACAGCGCGTCCGGCGGGCAGTAGGCACCAAAGCCGCTCACTGCCACCGTATCACCGTCCCGCAGCAGGCGCACCGCCTGCCGCGCTGTCATGATTTTGCTCATTGCAGTTCCCCCGGAGGCTCAGCTCGCCTTATGATCCGGAAGACTGACCGGCACATGCTCCCCATCGATGTAGGGGCCGACCCGGTTCACCAGCTTTCCCAGATAGTCCATCTCGATCTCCACGATGTCGCCGGGTTTGAGGTGATACCCCACCTCATGCCCCGCACATTTGCCGTGGGTGCCGGTGCCGATCACCTCGCCGGGGTAAAGGGCGTCGCTGCGGCTGGCGTACTCCACCAGCTGGGCCATGGTAAAGCTCATATTCCGGGTGTTGCCCTGCCCCATGACCGTCCCGTTCACGCTGACCCGCATATTGATGTTCTGCACGTCCGGGATCTCGTCCAGCGTCACCAGCATGGGGCCGAAGGCGTTGCAGTTGTGGAAGCTCTTCCCCTTGTTGGGGCCCAGGGAGAGCTGCTTCTCGTCCACCTGGATGTCCCGGGCGGAGAAGTCGTTGAAGATCATCAGCCCGAAGATATGATCCAGGGCGTTCTCACGCTTGATCTCATAGCCATAGGCACCGACGACCATCGCAATCTCCGTCTCATAGTCCATGAACTGGGACCCGGCGCACCAGGTCACCTCGTCCCCGCTGGTGATGGAGTTGGTGGTGCTGCCCCGGTAGCAGGGCGGTCGGCGGCGGTAGACCTCGGGCAGATTTCCGCCCAGACTGCTCTGGATGTGCTGGAGGTAAGCGGAATTGTCCCGCAGGGAGACGGGGAATGGAACGGGGGCGGTCAGGCGCACCGCCTCCCTCGGGAACAGATACTGCTCCTCCCCCCGTTCCGGGCTGCCGCTTTCCTCAAAATAGGCCTTTGCCTTTTCCATGGCCTCCTGACAGACGCTGCCCCGGCGGATGTAGCTCAGCAGATCGTCGGGCATGACGCTGTCCGCCAGCGTCTCCCAGTCAAAGACCTGCTCCTTTTCCCGCAGATACAGGCGGTAGACGGCCCGAAGGTCCACGATCTGTCCGTCCTCCCGGACATAGCCGATCCGGGGCATCTCCCCCAGGGGCGTGCTCAGGCGATAAGCGACATACTTCATGTTTCGTCGCCTCCCTCTTGCTCATCCCGGGTCAGGGGATGCACGCGTCTGCCCTCTCTGGCCATGCGAAGCCGCTCCCCATGGACGTTGAAGGTGGGCTTGCTGGTCAGGGGATCCACGCCGGAGAGCTCCCGGTACATGCACTCGAACAGCTGCACCACCCGCTCGGGCTCCGTCCAGCTCTCGTACCGTCCCAGATCCAGATCCTCCGCCAGATCGATGGCGGAGCTTCCGGCGGCATGGGCGGCCTTGGCCTGCTCCCACAGGAAAATCCAGTAGTCCCGGGCCAGGACAAGATCCGCCCGGTTGGCAATGGGGCCATGACCGGGGACATAGGTCTCGCAGTCCAGCCGCAGCAGCCAGTCCAGCGCGTCGATCAGCGCGCCGGCGTGGAACCCGGAGCCGATGGGCGTCACTTTGTTGAACAGGATGTCGCCGCAAAAAGCCACCTTCTCCTCCGGCACATAGGCGATCACATCACTGGCGGTATGGCAGGCGCCGCAGTCGTGCAGCAGCACCGTCCGTCCGCCCAGGTCGATCTCCAGGTCGTCCTCATAGATCACCTGGAAGGGGGAGCGGAAGCTCTGTCCCTTCTTGTAAACCAAGGAGTGGGTCAGGATAAAATCGCTGGGGCCGTCGGGATCGGCATCGGCCTCCGCCTTGCATTTCTTCGTGGCAAACTGGATCACATTGCCGTAGGCATGGGCCCCAAACACGTGATCCCCGTGGGAGTGGGTGAGGGCCAACATGTTGATGGGCACCTCCGTGCGGCGCTCGGCCTCGGCCCGGAAGGCCTCGGTCAGCTCCGCGTTCCCCAGCGCGTCGATGAAAATGCCAAATCGGGTTCCCGCCACCATGCTGGCGTTGCTTCTGGCCAGTCCGTTGGGGGCAATGTAGGCACAGATCCCGGGAGCGATGTCGTAGACCTTCGACTCCCAAACTTCTGTCTTCATATCAATGATCCTTTCCGGCGCCTCAGCGCCTCTCAGGTTATGTTCTTCTTCCCGTCGTCAGGCCATCCAGGGGAAGGCGACCAGCATGACGATATTCACCACAAGGGCGAGGGTGGTCAGGATCACCGTGACCACCGCGATGGGAAAATAGGTGTCCTTCTGCTTCATTCCGGTCAGATCGGTCACCGTCAGCACCACACCATTGGTGGGCAGGGTGTCCAGCGTCGCGGCGGCACAGCTGGTCACCCGGGCGATGGCGCCGGGGGACACACCCTGGGCCAGCAGCATTCCGCTCAGCTCGGGCAGAGACGCGCTGATGGCCGCGCTGGCGGAGCCGGAGGCCCCGGTGAGCAGGGCGATCACGAGGGCCAGCAGCACCAGGGGCTGCATATTGCTGTTCATGGCCCGCTCGATCATTCCCGTAAAGGTGGGGGAGGCGGTCACGGCCATGCCGAAGCCGGAGACCACGGTGACATTGCCGATGTTATAGGCGGCCATCCGGCAGGCGTTGCCCAGCAGCTCCGTGACGGCCTGCCCGGAGCCGTCCCCGATGTGGCCGTGGAACAGGACCAGCATGAGAATCGACGCAAGGGACACCGCCACCCAGACGGGCATGTTCAGCGCGTTGAAGCACACAAACACCACGGCCAGCGGCAGAAGGGACAGGAAAAAATTCGGGGTGCTCTCCCGTTCCTTCTGGAACCGCGCGTCATTCTGCAGCTCCACAAACCCCTTGCCCTGCTCCCGCTTCAGCAGGTTGAGCACATAGATAAAGCTCCCGATCTCCACGATGGCACCCCCGATTAGGCCGGGGATCAGCCCCGCCGTGGAGGGCACCCCCATAATGGTGGTGGGCAGGACGTTATAGATCTGCGGGGAGGAGGGCAGGATCAGCGCAAAGCAAGTCGGCGCAAAAGCGACCACCGCCAGGCAGCGCCGGGAGATCTGCAACTGCTTGAGAATGCTGACGGCGATGGGGTAGGCCATGAGCACACACACAAATCCGGAGCACCCGGCCATGGACATCCCTCCCGCCACCAGGTAGATGGTGACAAGTCCCCAGAACCGCTGTTTTTCGGGGGTGGGGTTCTTCCCGCAGAACACCCGCATCAGTCCGCTGGCCAGCGCATCCGCCGCCCCCGTCACCGTATAGAGCTGTCCCAGGACGCTGCCGCAGAAGATGATAAAAAACAGGGAAGAGAATGCCCGGGCCATGCCCGGAATGAACACATCCGTAAAGGACGTAAGCAGCGGCATCCGATTGAACAGAAAGACCACAATGGCGGCGATGGGCGCGGCATAGTATGTCTGTGCCCCCTTATAGACGGAAACCACCAGCAGGACGGAAGCCAACAGGATTCCGATTGCACCCAGCAGCATGATCTGATTCCTCCCTTTTCCGCCTCCCGGGAGAGGCGCCAATTTGTTCAGCCTCTGCCGGAACCGGCCTGTGCCGGTTCCGGCAGGTTATGCGATAGATTACTGCTCCGCGCCGCAGACCTCCGCGACGATGGCATCCACGCGGTAATCCGGAATCAAGGTCTTGCGCATATGGGCTTCCTCCTTGATGCGGGCCATGATGGCCCGCACCTGATCCTGATTCGGCTCATAACCGCGGTCCCGGCACAGCTTGCGCACGGAGCTTGCGCCCACGCCCTTGCCAATGCAGATTTCCACGCCCTTGCGGCCGATCATCTCCGGCACGAAGGGGAGGCAGGCATATCGGCCGCGGCCGGTGGTGCCGACCTTCTCCCACATGTCCAGAACCAGGCCGGAGCCGGTCTTGAACTCCCGCTCGCCGGTGATGGGCTTATTGGGGTTGACGGGATTCTTGGCGATGGCCGCAATCTTCTCGCTGGCGGGATAGAGCTTGCTGAAATCGATGCCCGTCTTGACACCCAGCAGCAGCTCCAAATCCACCGCCAGCTCGTCGATGGAGGCGTTGCCGGCCCGCTCACCCAGGCCGTTCATGGTGCCGTGCACCACGGTGGCGCCGCCGATGACCGCACCCATGGCGTTGGCGGTGGCCAGGCCGAAGTCATTGTGGAAGTGGGTGGCCAGGTCGATATCGGGGCCGACCCACTCCCGCATCTTGCGGTAGATGTACGCGGTGGTCCAGGGGTTGGTAAAGCCGTAGGTGTCGCCGTAGTGCAGCTCGTCGATCCCGGCGTCCGCCAGGGTCTTGTACTGGTACTCCAGCTGCGCCATGGTCGCCCGGCCGGAATCCCAGCCGCCGCCGCTGGTGTGCAGGCCCAGGCTGTGGGCATACTTGACGGCGTCCACAAAGTTCTTGACCACCTGATCGTAGGACTTCAGGCCCAGCACCTTCTCGGCCGTCCAGCCGTTGGAGGGGCCCTCCAGGGTGACGCCGTAGACGCCGCACTCGGCCGCCTTGTCAATATCGGACTTCTTGCAGCGGGCCAGGGAATACACCTTGGCGTTCTTCAGGCCCCGGCGCTGGATCTCCCGCAGCGCCGCCCGGTCATCCTCGGACACGGCGGCAAAAATCTCGATGCCGCCCACGCCCAGATCGTCCATGGTCATGGCGATCTCAACCTTCTCTTCCGTGCGAAACACCACGCCGGGGGTCTGCTCACCCTCGCGCAGGGTATTATCATAGATGGTGACACGCTCGGGAAGATGGAAATCTCCGATGACCTCCTCCATCATATTGTGCGTCGGTACCCAGTACTGATCCGTCTCTGCCAGCCACATAATAAAATCTCCTTTTCAATTTTTCAACTGTATTTTTCGGTTTTCATCAAATCCCCTGTTACGGCCGGAAGGTCTCGCTCCAGGTGATATAGGGGTCCCAGGTCTGATAGCGCGCTCCATAGCGCCGCTTCTGATACTCCCGCAGGATCGCCTGCTCCTCGGACATCTTGTCCCAGTCGGGGATGGGCGGGAGGCCCCGCTTCCCCTTGAGCAGGGAGTCCATGCTCATATAGATGCGCTCGGGCTGAATCCAGTGCAGATAGTCGGAGACGTCCGCCTTCCTGCACAGCTCCAGGGTAGTGATGTCGTCATCATAGTACTTGTTGAACTCCTCCACCACATGCTCCAGATAGGCCTTCTGCTCCCGGACGGTGCGCACGCCGCACAGGGCTCCGTGGCCGGGAACCACGACCTCCGGGTTGAGGTCGATGATCCGATCCAACACCCGCGTCCAGTTGCGGATGCCCTCGTCGGAATAGGCGCCGCAGCCGATGTGAACCACGTCGCCGGCAAAGAGCACCCGCTCCTTGGGCATCCAGACCAGCAGATCGCTGTCGGAGTGGGCCGGAGCCACGCTGAGGACCTGCACCTCCGTGCCGTCCAGCATGACGCGGAGATCCTGATCCGTCTCGATATCCGGGTCGCGCCACTCCACGCCGGTCATATCAAAGCCGATCCACTCGTCGTGGAGATACCGCTCTCCCGGCGTCTCCGGGTTGCGGATCACCTTGTCGGGGAACTCCACGCTCTCACTCGGCTTCTGGTGCTCCCGGCGGGACTCCTTGTGCATAATCAGCGTCGCATCTTCAAAGACCTTGTTGCCAAACACATGATCTGCGTTGCTGTGGGAGTTGACCAGGAAGGCCGGGGCCCTCCCGCCGCTGACCTCCTCAAAACACTGCCGCATCTCCCGGGCGTAATAGAGGTCGAAAAACGTGTCGTAGACAAGGCCCTTGCCTCGGTTGACAAACGCGGCGTTGGCCCAGCTGATCCCTTTATAGGGACTCATCGCCGCAAAGACATTGTCGGCAATCTCAAAATATTTGAGGCGTTCTTTTTGAATGATCCTGCCATACTCCATGGATGATCCACCTTTCCGCCAGGGTGGTTGACCCCTGACATGAAATAATTGAATTCTTCCGAACACTCTTGTATACATTCGCATACTAGCACCCTTCCCATGGTTTGTCAACCCCCCTTTTTAACAAAATTCATGTTTTTCCGCGCGCAAATACGCCCTCGCACGCCCCACAACGCGAGGCATCCTCTGGACACCTTTTTAAAAATAAAAGCCCAGGTGCGGTCGGTGCGACGACGGCTGACCCCACCGGATCCTGTTCCCCACTTTGATCCTCCGCCCGACACAACGTGAAAATTTTTAAAAAAGGGGATTGACAAATTTCAATCCCCAATGTAGAATACGTTTGTATACAAAAGAATTCGCACGAACACTCTCTCAAAAAAAACGAAACACATTCTGGGAGGTATTTTCATGTCAGAAAAAAACAAACAGGGCTTGGCCGGCATTTTGCTGATGTTCGCCCTTCTCTGCAATTCCGTCCCCGTTTTCAGTCAGGCCTTTACCAACAGCTCCATGGGCGCGATCTACGCGGCATTTCCCGAGGTCAACACCACCGTCCTCAAGCTGATTGTGACCGTTCCCTCTCTGATGCAGCTGATCTTCCCCCTGGTGTCCGCCTTCCTGGAGCGCTACATCAGCCGCAATAAAGTCATCACCATCGCCTTCGCCCTGGCCACCGTCGGCGGCGTGCTTCCCGCCCTCTTTGGCAACAGCATCTACTTCATCATCGGCTGCCGCGCCGTGTTCGGCGCAGGCATGGGTATGTTCGCCCCCTATGCCATGGGCCTGATCGGCGCCTTCTTTGAGGGCGAGATGCGGGCAAAGCTGCTGGGCTGGCGCATCGCCTTCGCCAACATCGTGCAGATCCTCTTCAACTTCATCGGCGGCATCGCCTCCAACTATGGCTGGCGCAACTCCTTCTTCGGCTATCTGGTTCTGGTTCCCATCGCCATCTTCGTCCTCATCGTGATCCCCGACGCGCCCCCCATCCGCGAGGCCCAGAAAAAGGAGAAGCGGAAGTACAAGTTCCCCGCCTACGTCATCTTGATGATTATCGGCAATATGCTGTTCCGCTGCCTGTATACCACCGTCAACACCAATCTGGGCATCGTCATCAACGCCGAGGGCATCGGCTCCGGCACCCTGGCCGCCACCGTGCTCTCCGCCACCAACGTGGCCGCCTTTGTCACCGGCGTCGTCTACGGCTTCATCCCCCAGCGCATCCGGAAATATGGCACCGCCATCGGCCTGGTCGCCCTGGGTGCTGCCCTGCTGGTCTGGTCCACCGCCCTCGCCGTCGTGCCCTATATCCTGGGCGGCCTGCTGGTCGGCATCGGCTTTAACATCTTCGGCATCAACTACACCAACATGGTTCTTGACGTGTGCGACAAGGAGATGGCCACCACGGTTATGGCCGTCAGCACCTCCATCGCCGGCCTGTCCCAGTTCCTCTCCCCCATCATCATGGACTTCCTGTCCTCCGTGCTGAAGTACGAGGGCGTCACCGGCCCCTGGAGACTCTCCGCCACCGTCCTGCTGCCCTGGGGCGTCGTCATGTTCGTCGCAATCTACTTCATCTACCGCCGCCTCGATCAGAGAAAGGCCGCTGCGGTCACTTCCGCCGAATAAACGCCAATTCCTCCTCTTCCTTTCCCCCCGGCGGGCAGGCGAAACTCGCCTGTCCGCCCTACTATATTCAAACCAGGCGGCTCAATCGGTGAAAGCCAAGCTGACAGAGTACAACCCCGACTACTCCCTGGAGGAGATCCAGGCCGCCACCGAGGCGCACCTGGCCATCAGCCCGCAATTGAAGCCGATGGCATGATGTTCAGATGGTATTTTTTATGAAAAAAGCGCCGATTCGGCGCTTTCCGCTTGCATCTTTGTGTATTCTATTGTATACTATAAAAAACAAAAGAGGTGGTGTTCCCGTGAACATTGAACATATGCAGGAGATATACGCAAAGAATCAGCTCATCTCCCCCCTGAGCCAGCGGGTGCTGGAGTCCCTCCGCACCTCCATTTTGAAGGGCGATCTACAGCCCGGTGAAAAGCTGACGGAGGAGAATATCGCCGGAGCCTTCCAGGTCAGCCGCACCCCCGCCCGAGATGCCCTGCGCATCCTGGAATCCGAGGGACTGATCTCAAATGTGCCCCGGGTCGGTCTGATTGTCCGGCAGTGGACGCTGGAGGACTTCTACAATCTCTACACAATCTCCGCTCCGCTGGAGGGGCTCTCCTGCAAGCTCGCCGCCCAGAACGGCATCCCTCCCGCCCAGGTGATCCGCCTGCGGCAGATCATTGAGGAAATCTATGTCTGCTTCCAGAACCAGGATCGGGAGCAGGGCGAGGCCTTCAACTACGAGTTTCACCAGACCATCGCCCGTTGCTCCGGCAACCCCTTCCTGGAGGAGATTCTGGACGGGCTCAACACAAAGATCCGCATGCTGCGGCCCATGGTGTACCGCACACCCCAGCCGGATCGGGGCATCGCCTATGAGGACCACAAGGAAATTCTGGAGAGTATCCTCAGCGGCAACGCAGAGGAGGCGGAACGCATCGGGCGTCAGCATATGATGACCACGCTGGAGAAAACCATGGCCAACTCCAGTCTCCCTCCCTTCCGTTGAGTCGCAGACCGGCATACGGAACGATATTGCGTCCGAACGGACTCCTCCCGCTCGGCGGATCATCACTGATTTCGCGCTCCAGGCAGCGCAATAATTGCGCCGCTGAAAACAATGATAAAGGCCCTGGCTGAGAAAAAATTTCTCAACCAGGGCCTTTATCTCACGATGCTATTATGATGCTGTACCAAACGGAAGCATTACAACCAGAGCAGACCAGATGGACGATTTCAGGGGTGCACTAAGGGATAATCCCATCTCCCCAGACCGTGCACCATCCGAAAAAGTTGCAAAAAGCCCCAGAATCTGAATATTCCGGGGCTGTTCGTGTCTATGGGGTACGAAAAAGGTGGATTTGCGTTTTTGATGGATGGATTCGAACCCTTGAAAACTCAACGTTGCATCCGAATGGGTTCAGGATATAGGAAAAATATTTCATTGCCTCCTTGTTCAACAGGCACTGATCCGCTTTGTCGTTAAACAGCTCTTCCACGGCATAGTGCTGACCGAAGGCGTCATTACTGAACAGGATATTGTCCCCGGTCATAAAGGTTACCATGGAGTCCGGCCAGTGGAGCATTCGCACCTCCACCTGTTATTCCAGCGTCAAAAGCAACGCCATTTTGAACTTCTTTGTGGCCTTGACAGAGTGTAGACCCGCTTTGGCAAAGTGGAAATTCTCCCCGGCCTTGATCGGGTGATCTTTCCCCTCATAGCCGATCACGCCCTCACCGTCCAGCGCAAAGATGATTGCCTCGCCGGGTGTTGCATGCTCGGAAAGCCCTGTGCCCTCGTCGAATGCCATAACGACGAATTTCATCTTATCGTTATGGACAACGTCCATATTGACGATCTTGCCCTCCACATAGGGGACAAGATCCGCCAGCCGGAATACTTCACCTGCTTTGATTGCTTCGTTCATAATATCGTTCCTCCTGATAGATATTTCCGTATAGACAGCGCCCTCCGAGCTTCTCATTCCCATCGGCGTATCCGTATATGTGATGATACCGTCTCCGGTTTTCAGTTTCTTTGAGAAACCGTCTGCACCGTAGATCTCCATGCCGCCGTCCGCAACGATCAGCATCTTGTGATAGGGGTATATCTCCGCGCTGATGTCCGCGTTCCGCGCAAGTGAAAAATATGTGATATAGTTCCATCCGCTGTGAACCTCTTTGGATATCGTGCAGCCCGGAACCGGAGCATTGTCCCTTGCTATGGAGAATACCTCTCCGACCTTTTCCTTCATTGATCCCACCGCCTTACTGATGGTTCTGAATCAACTCATTCAGTTTGGAAATCATCTGCTCCTCATCCATGCCGGACTTTTTGCTCATTTCTGCAATATCCGCTTTCCCAAGCATGATCTTTCCCATTGGCGTACTCAGCATCTTGAACTTATCATTGACCTTGGATATCTCACCCTTTAACCACGGGTATTCAGAGAGAAGATCCTTCAGCTTTGTATCCCTTGCAATGATCATATCAGCATCCGCCTCCTTTCCCGCTGTGACCCGCGTCAGAAAATCTCTCTTTCAGTGCCTTGTTGATTTCTGCGCGATCCTTGCCCTGCTTTTCCATCTGCTTGATGGTCTTGTATGCCTGAAACAGCGGAGAGGGAGCGATCTCAGAGCTGAAGAAGCCGATGCCCATATTCCACGCAAACTGCTCGAATACGTCATCGAGCGCTCTGGAATCCAGCCCGTTGGCGTAAGCCTTTAAGAGCTCACGCATCGCCTGACGGGAGCGTCCGGCGCCGACGGCGTTTGCAAGGGAAAGAAGGAGCCTGGTGCTATCATCCAGAAAACGGTTCTCACTGCGCCAGGTGAGATCCCAGAACTCAACGGCCAGCTCACCCAGCTTTTCGTCGATCATGGGGTAGTTCGTGATGACAGCGGGACGCTCGGGAAGCTCGTCCATACTTCCTTTCTGCTCGGTGCGGTAGAAAAAGGCATGATACTCCGTATCACCGACTTTTTCCGTGTGACGCTCATATCCGAGAATGTCCATAACATCATACAGAGGAATCGGTTCAAAGCTCTGCACGACCTCGATTCCGGAGCCGACAGGAAGCGAAACCGCCTGCTTTTTCAGTCCTTCAAGGAAGTTGCCTGCGACGCCTCTGACGTCGATCTTCCTGAATTCCGCCGTTTTATCTTTCCAATCCATATAGCTCATGAGAATACCTCCTGCCTCTTATTCCAGAATGTTGCCGTCCCGGGAGATTGTGACAACCTGCCAGGGGATGAACTTGCCGCTGTTGCGAAGCGCCATCTCTGCCGCTCTCTGTAATCCGCCGCAGCACGGCACCTCCATCCGGACGATGGTGACGCTCCTGATATCGTTGTTCTTAATGATCTCTGTCAGCTTTTCGCTGTAATCCACCGCGTCCAGCTTGGGGCAGCCGATGATGGTTACCTTGCCGCGCATGAAATCCTCATGCATGTTGGCGTAGGCGTAAGCCGTACAGTCCGCCGCGATGAGCAGCTTCGCGCCGTCAAAAAAAGGGGCCTTTGTTGGAACCAGCTTGATCTGGCAGGGCCACTGGGCAAGCCTCGATACGGGCTTCCCGGCAGCAACCGGTGTGTTCTCCGTTTCCATCTGCTTAAACTGCATCATTCTGGAGCCGGGGCATCCGCCCTCGTGGTGCATATGCTTCATCTCTTCCATCTTCTTTGCCTCCTGTGCTTTCTTCACCGCCGATTCATCGTAGGCAGGTGCTTCTCTTTCCTCAAAGGTAATGGCTCCCGTGGGGCAGTTCGGTAAACAGTCGCCAAAGCCGTCGCAGAAATTCTCCCGCATGAGTTTTGCCTTTCCGTCTATGATGTCGATGGCTCCCTCATGGCATGCCTCGGCGCATAGGCCGCAGCCATTGCATTTTTCCTCGTCTATGTGAATGATCTTCCGTATCATTTTTACTGCCTCCTTCTGTATCCTGGCTTCATTATACGCAGAAAAAACTCAAAAATCTGTATCTGAGGATACACAAGGCAAACTTATTTAGTGTATAATAGAAGCATCCCATCGCCAAAGGAGGAAATCGAATGGATTATTCTGTTCTTGAACGAAGCACCTTGTTCAGAGGTGTTACCGCAAAAGACTTGAGGGATGTGCTTGAAGACACCCCGCACCATATTCAGTGCTACGATAAAGAGGAAACGATTTTTCACATGATGGATAATGCCGAGCGGGTCGGCATTATATTGGAAGGACGCGCACAGGCACAAAAGGCATTTCCAAATGGAAGCCAAATCAATGTGTCTGTCCGCAGCCCCGGAGAATTGATCGGCCCTGCTGCTGTTTTCTCCAACAGCCGGCGCTATCCCTGCGACGTTGTTGCACTGGAACCTGTCACCGTAATGATGTTCCGCAGAGAGGATCTGCTGGGGCTTCTGCAGAAGAATGTTCTGATGCTGGAAAACCTGATGACGGAGATCGCCTCGGCAACCTATATGCTGCAGCAGCGACTTGAGCTCATGTCTTACAACGGGATCGCGCAGAAAGCCGCTTTTTGGCTGCTCATGCAGGCAAGGCAATCCGGGAAGGATATAGTTAAGCTGCCGGACTCCGTTTCCAAATGGGCAATGCTGATGAACGTATCCAGACCGTCACTCCACCGGGAACTGAAAAAGATGGAGGAGGAAGGCATCATCACATATTCACATCCGATCATACAGATCCGTGATCAAGCTGCGCTTCAAGACGTACTAAGTCGGTCATAATGTAAAAAGTGTCCGCAATCCATTGTTGCCACAGGCTTTACGGACACTGCTTTTTCATATTTCAGCCCACTTCCACGTCTCATATAAAAGTCATTTCAATGTCTATGCTGCTTCTGTCGTCCCCCGAATTTCTTCCTTATTGGCGAACCTGCTCCTCGAAGAACACGTCGACATTCAGCTCCCGGAGCAGACGCACATACTTGAGGCAGTCCACAGTATTCCGGGCAAACCGGCTGATGGACAACAGCTTCATCTGGATGTCCAGGAAGTCCCGGGGCAGGGGGATAAGTGCGGTGGCGCTGGGCGTGTTGATTATTGCGGTGAATCATTGTGATTCGCCTTGGGGCGGCGTGACCGTCGATTGATGTTTTTCGTCATACGGCAATAAAGCATTGAGGCAGCCTGTCCCGCCTCCGCTGTAAACAAAAAAGCCAACCGCTTCTCATGAAACGATTGGCTTCGGGCATCAAAAAACGGCGGATCGAAAACGATCCGCCGTACCTGATTGATTCTGTTGTCCGAGGGTTCAGTTCTGGCCGCAATGGAAAATTGCCCGCTTTATATCTACGTTTTGGCCACACCAAAAACGGCTCAACCGCAATCCTTCCCGCCCGTTCCAACCGCTTGCGGGATTCCTGCATTTTCCTTTTTCGCCGGATGATGCTTTATTGATGCTATTGCCCGTTATTGCAGAAAGAAGTCGAGCCCGTTGTGCGGCTCTTCCTCCTGAGAAAGCCGCATGGATATTGCGCCGTTTTTTACTCACCAACCGAAAAGGAAACCATCGCATCCCCGTCGCCCAGCGCCTCTTGCAGCCCCACCGGATCGTCCACCCCACCGAGGCGAGTGTAGGAATAGGGCGTGGAAAAGCTCTCATAGAACAGCACAATGCAATTGTCCCCGTAGAGCATAAGGTCCCCCGCCGCAATCTCCTCTATGGCCACAGGCTGTGCAGGCAGGACGGTATCCAGATAGATATACTTCTCGTTGCCGTTCAGCTCCGCCATCTCCCAGGCGGCGGGCAGCAGCGCCCGAAAGGCATCGGCGCTCTCGCTGTCGTCCAGGGTAACAGAGAACCGCAGGTCGTTTACCTCAAGATAGACCAGCTGTGTCACCACTACTTCCTCCTCTGTCTCCGCCAGTTCCACCTGTGCCGATTCCACAGGCTCTACCGATTGCGTAGGGTCCGCCGATTCCACCGTCGAAGTGGAAAAGGAGGGTTCCGGCTCCGATGGCGCCTGGCCTCCGCAGGAGGTCAGACCCAGCAGCAGCGCCGCCAGGAGCGGCAAAACCCGCCGTGGCATACCGCCCCCGCTCATGAAAGCACCCGGATCACCCGGGCCGGAACCCCGGCTGCGATGGCGTTGGCCGGAACGTCCTTGGTCACCACAGCTCCCGCCGCGATGATGGCCCCGTCCCCGATGGTCACCCCGGGCAGAACCGTCACGTTGGCCCCCAGCCAGACCCGGCTGCCGATGTGTACCGGAGCGGGATGCAGATCCCCCCGCTTCATCGGATCGAAGTCGTGATTCAGGGTGGCAATCATGGCGTTGTGGCCGATCAGAACATCGTTGCCGATGAATATACCCCCCTGATCCTGCATGGTGCAGTTGCTGTTGATATACGCCC
The DNA here is from genome assembly GCA_017480395.1 of Oscillospiraceae bacterium. Lineage (GTDB taxonomy): Bacteria > Bacillota > Clostridia > Oscillospirales > Oscillospiraceae > UMGS1766. Next base: position 17,679 of record JAFVAS010000140.1, read on the forward strand.
GCTCTCCGATGTGGATATTCTTGCCGCAGTCGGTGTGAAAGGGCGGAATCACCCCCAGGGTGCGGTTGACCGGCTGGCCGGTCAGGGCGGCAAACAGAACCTGAATCTCCTCCGGCGTGTGGTAGACGCTGTTCAGCTCCTGGGTGATTTTCAACGCCTCCTGGCTGAGGGAGCCGCAGAAATCCAGCGCCTCCGAGGGGGAGGGGACGGTTTTCCCCGCATTGCAGTCGCTCAGAAATGCTTGCAGATTCATCCCAGGCTCTCCTTGAAAAATTTCTCCAGCTTGTCGAAGGGGATGCGATCCACCCGGTCATAGAGGTCGATGTGCTCCGCATCCTCCACGATGTAGAGCTCCTTGGGCTCAGCGGCCATTTCATAGGCCCGCTGGCTGAAGCCCAGAGAATGGGCGCGGTCGCCTGTGATAAAGAGAATGGGCCGAGGGCTGATCTCCTGGATATAATCCAGCGCAAAGAAGTTCATCATGGAGAGCATAGAGGTGGTGGTAAAGCCACCGCTGGCGTTGGGATGATGGCCGCGCGGAACAGCATAAAAGCGGTTCCACTCATCGGTCAGCGGATCTACCTGCGGGCGCTTGTCATACTCGTAGGGCTCCTCCGGGAAGGTGGGATTGTACTCAGGAGCACCGTTTTCAAAGTCCACCCAGCGCTGAGCGGAGAGCTGCTGCTTCATGCCCTCGATCATGGCCTTGTCGCCGCCGAACATGAAGCGCCCATCGGTGATGTTGTACATGCTGGTGGTGGCGATCGCCTTGATCCGCGTATCCACCTGGGCGGCGGAAAGGGCGAAGCCGCCAGAGCCGCAGATACCGATCACGCCGATCTTCTCCCTGTCCACATAGGGCAGCTTCACGCCCAGGAAATCCACCGCCGCGGAAAAGCTCTCCGCGAAAAGGTCCGGAGAAGAGACATGCCGGGGCTCACCGCCAGATTCGCCCATGTAGACCTGGTCGAAGGTGAGCACGACAAAACCCCGCTGAGCCAGCTCGTTGGCATAGACACAGGGCCCCTGCTCCTTGACTCCGCCGTAGGGAGCGCCCACGATCAGGGCTGGGTGTTTCTTCGTTTGATCCAGGTTCTTCACCGTATAGACATCCGCCGCAATGGCGATGCCGTAGCGGTTGTTATAGCGCACATGGGTGCGCTCCACATTTTCGCTTCGTTTGGTGATATATCCGTATGCCATAAGAAAACCTCCTGTCATTCTGGTTTAATTACATTGTAATATAAGCGTGCAAAAATAACAAATGCAAATTTCTTATCCGTTTCCATAATTGATTTTTATAGGTCAAAGTGGTACAATCATGAAAACACCCGTATACAGGAGGGACAAGGATGGAACTGCGGGATCTGGAATACTTTCTGGCTATCGCCCGGGAGGGGAGCATCACCGGGGCGGCCAAGGCGCTGCACCTCTCTCAGCCGGCCCTGACCCGCCAGCTTCAGCTTCTGGAGGCGGAGCTGGGCAAGCCCCTGGTGCATCGGGGGGCCCGGCGAATTACCCTGACGGAGGACGGGATGCTTCTGCGCCGGAGGGCGGAGGAGCTGCTGCGACTGGCGGAGCGAACCCGCGCGGAGATCATGGAGCCGGACGAGCAGTTGACGGGGGATATCTCCGTCTGCTCCGGTGAAACCAAGGGACTGCATTTTCTCACCCAAGCGGCCAAGCGCCTGATGGCCCGCCACCCCGACGTCCGGCTGCATGTCTCCAGCGGCGACACGGGGGACGTGGTCGAAGAGCTGGAAAAAGGCCTGATCGACTTCGGCCTGCTCTTTGCCCCCATCGACGCCACCCGGTATGACTATCTCCCGGTTCCCTATGAGGACGTTTGGGGTGTGATCATGCGCAAGGACGCCCCCCTCGCCCAAAAGGAGCATATCACGCCGGAGGATCTGATCGGGCAGCCGCTGATTGTCCCCAGAAGCGGCAACTCCACGGAGCTGATCAGCCATATCCTGGGCCTGTCCGAGGAGCAGATCCGGGTGGCCGGAACCTACAGCCTGATCTTCAACGCCAGCCTGATGTGCGCCGATGGCATCGGCTATGTGCTGGGTCTGGATCAGATTCTGAACCTGACGGGGGAGTCTGTCACCTGCTTCCGCCCGTTGGCACCCCCGATCACCGCGCGGATCAGCGTGGTATGGCGGCGGGATCGCCCCCTCTCCCGTACGGCCCAGGCCCTGCTGGACGAGATGAGAAATACCGGCGCCTAGTGCCAACATCAAAATCCCCGGACACACAGGCGTGTCCGGGTTTTCTGCGCCTTTTCCCATGCTTTTTCTTATGATTTTCAATAATGAATCGGTATTTGTCTTTCCATATGCTACACTCGCTTTATCGGAACCCCGCAAAACAGAAAAAGAGGAGGAAACAACATGCTAGACTTTCTCATCCGGCTCGTGTCGCCCATTTTTGAAAACATGGGCTCAACCCCAGCGACGTCGCAACCTATGTCCACATGCTCTCCGGCTATATCTACGGGATTCTCATCGCCATTCTGGTGATGATCGTTCTGTTGATCGTCGCCCATTGGATCGCCAAAAAGGGCAGCCGCCATGTGGTGCGCTGGGGGGCGGTGGTCGCCTGGCCTGCGTCCTGGTGGTCACGCTGCTGGCCAACCTGATCTGCTTCGGCCCCATGAAGAACAACATCGCCGCCGTCATGAACAACAGCGGTTCCGTCAGCGAGGACGCCGCCGCACTCCCCAGCAGATTCACCTGACGGAACAGACCCTGCGGGAAATCTATATGAAGCCCTTTGAAATCGTAGTCAAGCATTTTGACTTCGACAACGGACCTCTGCCCGTCATGTCCTCCTTCACCCTGATCGGGCCCCGCTACACCCGCGCCAACAGCGATCTGCTGAACGGGGTACTCCGGGGAGAATGGGGCTTCCAGGGCATGGTGCTCACCGACTGGTACGGCTCCTACGGCTATTAGCTCACCATGGAGGAGCTCGGCGGTATGGATAACATGACCAAGACCTTCCTCGCCGTTGACATCGGTGTCGGCGTGGTCTCCCTGGGGGCTATGGCCATCGTACTGATGCGCTGGCTGAACAAAAAGAAAAAGGCCAACGCCTGACCTTCCCACATATATTTGCCAGGGGGTGATGACCGGTAAATATAACTCCTCTATTGGCCGCCGGGATCGTAGAACCCGGCGGCCAATATTCATGCTGTTCGACTCGCCGATGAAAACTCAGACCATTTCTGAGGCAAGCAGAGCGTCTGGCTGTCCGCCTGACACAGGTGCCGCCGGGTCGGCGGCAATTAGGCAGAAGCCCTAACCCACCTTTTTCTCCGTTTTCGCAATACGATTTTACTGGACATCCCTCCTATGTTGTGGTAGTTGTGTTGGTTACCACAACAGAGGGGGGAATTTTATGCCCGATATTATGGTGTGCAAAATTTGCGCCACAGGAAACAATGATATAGGCCCTGGCCGAGAATTTTTTCTCAGCCAGGGCCTTAACGCATGGTGCTATTATGATGCTGTACCAAACGGAAGCATTCCAAACAAAAAAACAGATAGACAATTTAAGGGGTATCCTAAGAGGTAATCCGACACCCCAAACCGTGTACTGCCAGAAAAAGTTACAAGAAAGTCCCGGAATCCTCGGATTCCGGGACTGTGCGTGTCTCTTCACTACAAAAGAGATATTTTTGCTCATTATGCTAACGGAGTTGAACGCTCGCACGGGATTCCGCTTTTGTGTCAGAACAGCTCGACTCGTTCTAGCAGGAAATCGATCAGACTGCAATGGAAGATTCCAT
>JAFVAS010000141.1 GCA_017480395.1 Oscillospiraceae bacterium
CAGAGCCAACAGTTCCTGATGGGTGCCCCGCTCCACGATTTGTCCGTCCCGCATGACCAGGATCAGGTCCGCGTCCCGAATGGTGGACAGACGGTGGGCGATCACAAAACTGGTGCTGCCCTTGACCAGGTTCATCATGGCCGCCTGGATACGCAGCTCAGTGCGGGTGTCCACGCTGGAAGTGGCTTCATCGAGAATCAGGATCGGTGCCCGACACAGCACGGCCCGAGAGATGGCAATCAGCTGCCGCTGGCCCTGACTCAGCACATTGGAGCTGCCGGAAACCTGGGTCTGATAGCCGTCGCTGAGCCGCATGATAAACTCATGGGCACCGCTCGCCTTAGCCGCAGCAACAACCTCCTCTTCGGTAGCCTCGGGATAGCCGTAGCGGATGTTGTCCGCAATGGTTCCGGTGAACAGGCAGGTGTCCTGGAGCACGACGGAGAATTCCCTACGCAGGCTGTCCCGCCTGTAATGCCGGATATCCACCCCGTCGAGATAGACCGCTCCATTGGATACGTCATAAAATCTCGTCAGCAGGTTGACCACAGTGGTCTTCCCCGCCCCTGTCGCGCCCACCAGCGCGATCTTCTGGCCCGGCTGTGCCTCAAAGCTGATATGCCGGATTACATCCTTGCCCGGCGTATAGGCGAAGGAGACGTCCTCAAACCGGACGTGACCGTCAAAGGTCGTCAGCTCCACCGCGTCCGGCTCATCCTCCGGCTCGTCCGCCTCGTCCATTACCTCGAAGATCCGCTCCGCACCGGCCAGTGCGGACTGCAGGTTGTTATACACCCCCGCCAGATTGTTCAGCGGATGGGCGATCTGACGGGAATAGGTGATAAAGGTCGCCACGGTTCCGACGGAGATCAGGGATTTTGTCATCAGCAAACCGCCCACTACAGCAACGGACAGGTAACCGATGTTGGAGATGGCATTGATCATGGGCATCAGAATCCCGGCCCAGATAAACGCGCTGGTTCCCACCTTCTGCAGACGCCGGTTGACAGCCGCAAAATCCCGGATGACCTGCTCCTCCCGGTCAAAGGCCTTGACGATCTTCTGTCCGGAGATGGTCTCCTCCGTGATGCCGTTCAATCTGCCCAGCTCCGCCTGTTGCGCCCCAAACAACCGCCGACAGTGGGTGCCCGCGATCCGGGTCACAAGCCAGACAAGCGGAACAATAATCAGCACCGCAAGCGTCATCCAGCGGCTGAGATACAGCATAATGACCAGGCTACCCAGCAGGGTGACGCCTGCGCTGACCAGCGAGGTGGTACAGGTGGCGATGACCCGGCTAATGTTGTCGATGTCGTTGGTCATGCGGCTCATCAGTTCTCCGTGGGGTTGACTGTCGTGGTAGGCCAGAGGCAGAGTCTGGAATTTGTCAAAGAGTGCTCGGCGCATGGTGTACACAATGCGCTGGGAGGCCGCATTCATCAACATGCCCTGGATCAGATCGATCAGCCAGCTCGTCCCGTAGACCGCCAGCAGTACCAGCACCAGGGTATGCACCGCGTCAAAGCGAACGCCGCCGCGCATCTCATCCACGGTCTTTCCGATCAGCCAGGGCGCGGTCACGCCCAAAATCGTCTGCACCAGCAGCAGCGCGGCCACCGCAAAAATCGCCCGCCCCTGCTCCAGATAAAACCGCAGGAGCCGCCGGAAGGTTCCCCGGGGATCCTTTGCCTTCTGGCCCTGGGTAAATCGGCCGATGCCACCGGCGGAGGATTTTCCGGTGCTGACCAGCACCCCCGCCGCTCCATTATTCTGCGCCATGGGACTCACCTCCGATCTGGGAGCGATAGATGTCCTGATACAGCGGGCAGCATTCCATCAACTCCTCATGGGTACCAAATCCCGCCATGGCCCCGTTCTCCAGCACAAGGATGCGGTCGCAGGCCTTCGCCGTCGAGATCCGCTGGGTGATGTAGATCGTGGTCATGGCATATTCGGCCAGCGCCTCCCGCACCGCCGCTTCGGTGACCAGATCCAGCGCGCTGGTGCAGTCGTCCAGCACCAGCAGCTCCGGACGGCGCACCAGCGCCCGGGCGATGGAAAGCCGCTGCTTCTGGCCGCCGGACAGGCCGCCGCTCTGACCGATGGCATGATCAAGGCCCTCTGGGAACGCCCGAATAAACTCCAGGGCCTGAGCGTCCTCCGCCGCATGGAGGATCTCACCTTCGTCGGCATCCTCCCTGCCCCAGGCGATGTTATCCCGCAGGGTGCCGCTGAACAGCACCGGCGTCTGGGGCACCAGGGCCACATATCTGCGCCAGTCCTGCGTCTGCAGCTCGGGCAGCGGCGTGCCGTTGATCCGGATCGTCCCTTCACTGGGCTCATAGAAGCGCAGCAAAAGCGCAGCCAGCGTCGTTTTCCCGCTGCCGGTGGGGCCGATGATGCCCAGCCGCTCCCCCCGCTTCAAGGAAAAGCTAATCCCGCACAGTGCGCTCTCGCCTGTACTTCCCTGATACCGGAATCCCACATTCTCCAGGGAAAGAAAATCTGACCGCCCGTCCGACTCCGGCATATCCCGCCGTGACCCGGCGGATGTCGCGTCCTCCGGCTCGGCCCGAAACACCGCCGCAATCCGATGGTAGGATGCCTTGGCCCGGACGAATCCGTTCAGGGCGTTGGAAATCATGGTCAGGCTGGAGAAGATGCTCGTCATATAGGTGACAAAGGCCATGATCTGGCCAACCTCCATGTCGCCGTAATCCACCCAGGCCGCGCCGAACCATAGGATGGCCGCAATGCCCAAGTTGACGACCAGCGCCAAAAACGGTGTGAAGACCAACAGAACCCGGTTGGATGCGATGGTCTCCCGGGTCAGATTGGTGTTGACGCCGTCAAACCGCTTTTCCTCATCCTTCAGCCGACGAAACGCCTTTACCAGTCGGATGCCCACCAGATACTCCCGCACGGTGGTATTCATCCGGTCCAGCGCCGTTTGCAGGGCATTGAATCTGGGATAGGCGATGACCATACTCGCCACGATCACGCCGATCACCAGGATGACCACAGGAACGATGATCGGAAGGGTATGGAAACTCAGGGTGGCCGCCATCACAATGGAGCCGATGCAGATTACCGGCGACTTGATCGCCATCCGCATTAGATCCCCCACGAAATTCTCCAGTTGGGTGATGTCGTTGGTCTCCCGCACAATCAGCGATCCAGCCTCGAAGCGGTCGATCTCCGAGCAGGACAGCGACTGGATCTTCCGAAACAGATCCAGCCGGAGATCCGCCGCAAAGCCCTTCGCCACGCTGAAGGAGATATAGTTCCGAATCAGGGCGCTGCCCATGCCAACGACAGCCACGCCCAGCATCATCAGTCCGTACTTCCACACCGTGGGCAAAGAGCCGGTCAGGGCCCCCCGATCCACCAGCAGCGACATCAGCTTCGGCTGGAGCAGATCGGCGGCCGCCTCCGTTCCTACAAACAGAACAGCCAGCAGGAACGGAAGCCAGTATCTGTGCCAGTACTTGGTCAAAAAATTCATATGCTTTGTTGCTCCTCGCTCCGCGTGCCGGAGCCGCATAATATGCGAGAAACGGCGGCAGGCAATCTGCCGCCGTTTTCGGTGGTTCAGCGTGAAAACGTCGAATTTGGGAAGTAATCCCGCACATCCAGCCGGTCAAACTCCGGACGCCGGAAGCGCTCCTTGAGCTCGAAGGGTACCGTGCAGTCAAAGATCGCCTTGCATCCCGCGCCATCTGCCCGCACCGTCGGACTGTACCGGGTGGAGGCGGAGGGATCATTGCGGTGATACCGGGTACCGGGGATGAAGATGGTGTCCACATCGGCCTGATACCGGGTGGTCATGGCCCACTTCACGTCGTTGTGGTCAAAGAGATCCACATCCTCGTCCACCAGGAACACATGCTTCAGCTCGGAGAAAGCGGTCATGGCCAGCATGGCCGCCTGGCGCTGACGGCCCTCGTCTGTGGCCTTGGTCTTCTTCACCTGGAGTATGCCCAGGAATTTTCCGCCCCCCACCGGGTGAGAATAGGCGTTCAGGATCTTACCAGGCATAGCCTTCTCCGCCAGATCCAGGATCGCTGCCTCCACCGCTGGGCCGGCCAGGCTGACATGCTCCTCGCTGGCGCCGATGATGGACTGATAGATGGGATCAATCCGATGGGTAACGGCCTTCACCTTGATGAGCGGCATGTCATGGGCAGTCCCGTTATATCCGGAAAATTCAGGCAGTGCCATGCCGTTCCTGGCCACGCAGTCCTCCGCCTTGCGCACTCCAGGCAGGAGCTCGCCCTCTATGACAAATTCCGCATGGGCAACTGCCTTTTCCGGGATGGTCAGGCAGGGCACCAGCTCCACCGGACGGCCCCGCAGGGCGCCGCCGATAGACAGCTCGTTGAAGCCGTAAGGCGTAGTGGGCGGTTCAAAGCAGGCACCCACATAGACGGCGGGATCCAGACCGATGCTGATGGAGATGGGCAGGCTCTGGCCCAGTCTTTCCGCCTTTTCAAACATCTGGCCGATGTGTCGCACCGAACCGGAGTTGAAGGTCAGCTCGTCGGGCTGATCCGTGGAAAACATCCGGTGGATGGTGACGTCGGACACGCCGGTCTCCGGATCGCTGGCCATGCACAGGCCCATGGTGATGCAGGGGCCCGCATCATTGCGGGTGGACTGCATGTTGG
>JAFVAS010000142.1 GCA_017480395.1 Oscillospiraceae bacterium
CCCGGAGGAGAGCATCACCATCGGATAATCACATCACGAACACACACCGCCCGCACAGGGCAGGGAGGGAATATTCCATGAAACGCAAGGTCAAGTCCTATATCATCTTCGGCATCAGCAAGTTCGGCCGCAGCGTCGCGGAGGAGCTGACCGCCGCAGGGATGCACGTCCTGGCCGTGGACATCGACGAGGACAAGGTGCAGCTGGTGGCGGACACCGTCACCATGGCGGTGGTGGGGGACGTCACCGACATGCTGGAGATGGAGCGCCTGGGCCTCAGCGATTTTGACGGGGCGGTGGTGGCCACCACCGGCAACCTGGCGGCCAGCGTCATGGGGGTCATCCTCTCCAAGGAGGCCAAGATCCCCTATGTTCTGGCCAAGGCCGGGGACGAGATGCAGGCCACCGTGCTGGAGAAGCTGGGGGCTGACCGGGTGGTCATCCCGGAGCAGGAGTCCGCCCACCGCATCGCCAACATTCTGGTCATGGGCAGCTATGTGGACATGGTGGAGCTGTCCGACCGGGTGCGGCTGGTGGAGCTGACCATCCGCCCGGACTGGAGGGGAAAATCGCTGCGGACGCTGGATCTGCGGGGCAGGCACAGCCTGAACGTGGTGGCCGTCCGGGCGCTGGGAGAGCTGACCATCAATTGGGACCCGGACGCCCCGCTGCCGGAGGATTGCAGCCTGCTGGTGGTGGCGGAGCGCCGGGACTTTGAGAAGCTGGGGCTGTGAATCGCCCTGTTATCATCCATAGACACGTCAAGTCAGGAGGAACGCAAATGAACTTTACAGAGCTTGCAAAAACCAGATACTCCGTGCGGAGCTTTGATCCGCGTCCCATCGAGGAGGAGAAGCTGAAGACGATTCTGGAGGCGGGGCATCTGGCCCCGACGGCGAAGAACAACCAGCCCCAGCGCATCTATGTGATCCGCTCGGAGGAGGGCCTTGCCAAGATCCGGAGCCTGACGAAGTGCCACTTTGGCGCGCCGGTGGTGCTGCTGTTTGCCTACAACGCCGACGAGGAGTGGAACAACCCCCTGGAGGCGGGCGTCCGCTCCGGCCAGGAGGACGTCAGCATCGTCGCCACCCACATCATGCTCCAGGCCACAGAGCTGGGCGTCGGCTCCATCTGGGTGAATCTCTTCGCCCCGACGGAGACCAAGCGGGCGCTGGGCCTGCCGGAAAATGAGACGCCGGTGCTGCTGATGCCCCTGGGCTATGCCGCCCCCGACGCCCAGCCCGGCCCGAACCACACAAAATACCGCCCCCTCGCCGAGACAGTCATTGAGCTGTAAGGAAAATGGAACCCCCGCAGAATCTGCCGCCCATCTTGCATTTTTTTCAGCACAGCGCTATAATATGCTAATTAGAGATATGACATCAAGCTTAGGAGGTCTCTATATGACCCTGACTGAATTGCGCGCCATTCTGCGCCCCGGGTGCAAGGCCCATCTGGTGGGCATTGGCGGCGTCTCCATGGCCCCCCTGGGCGAGGTGCTCCACGGGATGGGAATCCGCGTCAGCGGCTCCGACATGAAGGAGAGCGCCACCGTGGCCCACCTGCGCTCGCTGGGCATCCCCGTCGTCATCGGCCACTTTGCCGAGAGCGTGCAGGGCGTCGACCTGGTGATCCGCACCGCCGCCGTCCACGACGACAACCCGGAGATCGCCGGGGCGAGGGCCAACGGAATCCCGGTCTATGAGCGGGCCCAGGCCTGGGGCGCGCTGATGAGCGACTATCAGCACGCGCTGTGCATCTCGGGCACCCACGGCAAGACCACGACGACCTCCATGACGACCCACATTGTCATGGCTGCGGAGCTGGACCCCACGGTGATGATCGGCGGCACCCTTCCTCTGCTCCACGCCGGGCACCGGGTGGGCAAGGGGGACACCATCATTCTGGAGTCCTGCGAATACTGCAATTCCTTCCTCTCCTTCCGGCCCACCACCGCCGTCATTCTGGACATCGAGGCCGATCACCTGGATTTCTTCAAGGATCTGGCCGATGTGGAGCGCTCCTTCCGCGCCTTTGCGGAGCTGGTGCCCGCCGACGGGGCCGTCGTCGCCAACGCCGATGACGAGAACACCATGACCACCCTGGCCGGTCTGGATCGGAGCATCATCACCTTCGGCTTTGGTGACTATGCCGACGTCTACTGCGAGAACCTGACCTACACCAACGGCGTGGGCAGCTTTGACCTGATGCGGCGGGGCGAGCGCCTGACCCACATCCGGCTCAGCGTTCCCGGCCGTCATAACGTGTCCAACGCCCTGGCCGCCGCCGCCGCCGCGCTGACCATCGGCGTGGAGCCGGAGGCCATCGCCGCCGGACTGAACGCCTTCCGGGGGGCCACCCGCCGCTTTGAGCACAAGGGGGAGTATAACGGCGCCCAGGTCTACGACGATTACGCCCACCACCCCGGGGAGCTGCATGTGCTGCTGGAGACCGCCAAGACCCTGGGCTATCAGCGGGTCATCTGTGCCTTCCAGCCCCACACCTACACCCGGACCGCCGCCCTGTTTGACGACTTTGTCCAGGAGCTGAGCCAGTGCGATCTGACGCTGCTCGCGGAGATCTATGCAGCCCGGGAGAAAAATACCATCGGCATCTCCTCCCGGGATATTGCCGAAAAAATTCCCGGCAGCGAGTATTACGCCACCCTGGACGAGGTGACGGCCCGGCTGCGGGAGATCGCCCGGCCCGGCGACCTGATCCTGACCGTGGGTGCCGGAGATATCTACACCGTGGGCGAGGCCCTGGTGAAGAACTGACAAGAGGGATTGACGTGCTGCCCGAGGGGCAGCCGCGGCGCAGGCCCCCGGAGGTGCAAGGAATGCACCACCGGGGGCTCGCTGTATTTTTTGAATTTTTATGCATAGATGCGTTGCATTTCTGTACGCTGTGTTGTCTTTATTAATAGATAGACTTTTGCGTGGCTTCCGGAATCGCGGGCTGCACCATTGAGCCATGAGAAATGGGAGAGAGACAGAAATGCAGACTCTGGTGAAATCCATCCGTCGGCAGTTGCATTTGAGCCAGACTGAGCTTGCGGCGCAGTTGAACGTGACCTTTGCCACGGTCAACCGCTGGGAGAATGGACACGCCATACCCAAGCGGCAGGCCCAGGAGAAATTATGCGCGCTTTGCCGGGCCGGTTCCGTCCCGGTTTTTGAGCTCACCCTCGATAAAATCGCCGCCATCGCCGCAGGCATTCCGGTGGAGGATGGCCGTATCCTGCTGTTCCACACCTCCCGGGCCGGGATCGAGGGAGAGATCGCCCCCATCAGCCGGGCACAATGCGACTTTGGCAGCGGATTTTACCTGTATACCGAGATAGAGGACGCGCTGAAGCTGCTGTGCGGCAGGGCGCAGTCCAGGCTGTATATCGCGTCCATCGACCCGTCCCGCCTCGCCGCGGTGGAGCTGTCCGACGGCACGGACTGGGCCATGCAGGTGGCCCTTCACCGGGGATACCTGGAGGGAATGCGGGGCGAGCCGCTCTATGAGCGGTCCCAGGATCGGCTGAAGGGCTGTGACCTGGTGATTGGCAGCACGGTCAACGACTGCATGTTCTATGTGCTGGACAGCTTTTTCCTTGGCCGCGTGACTGACACCGCGCTGGTGTCCAGCCTTTCGGCATTACAGCCCGGAGCGCAGTATGCGGCCATCACCCAGCGGGCCTGTGATGCGGTGCGGCTGGAGGCGGAGGTGGAGCTGTCCTACCTGGAGCGCCAATTCATTGAGGAACGCGCCTGCCAGAGCTGCCGGGGCGGCGTTGCGCTGGCCGACCAGATCTGCAAAAAATACCGCCGCGAGGGGCTCTACTTTGACGAGCTGCTCGCGCAGCGGTGAGGGGGATGGCGATGGACGGGTTGCAGCTCAAGCTCTGCGACATGCAGGGGCGGCTCTTTGCCCGCGCTGGCGGGCGGGGACTGCCCAGCGCCGCATTTATCCGGCTGTTCCTCACCTCTGAGACGGCTCGGGCGCTGGACGCCGCCTATCACCCCGCCCAATGGATGGGGGAGGCCTACCTGCTGGAGGAGGTGCTTGCCGACATGGGCGACGCGGAGCTGGAGGCCGGCGAGGTGTTTCCGCCGGACGAGCTCTACTGGATGGGCGCCATCTACCGCTACTGGCAGATCCGCACCGGCGAGAGCAGTGCCCAGATCCTGCGCCAGGCCTCGGTCAAGACCATGCGCGCCGGGTTTATGCGCTTTCACCCCATGGCACCGGAGCTGGTCGTCGACGCCCTGCGGGAGAACCACCGGCGGGAGAGCCAGGTGGTCAAGGCGCGGAGAGCGCGCAAAAAGCTGGCCATGAGCGGGGCGGACAACGCGGTTCACGCAGAAAATTAATCAGAACATAACAGAAGCCGGGCATCGGAGGATGCCCGGCTTTTGCGCGCCCGATATAAAATGATAACATGCGATTATTTGTCGTAGCGGAGGAAATCGTTCCGATGGGCCTGGGGATGCAGCTGACAGCCCTGTTCGATCAGCACATCCGCCTTGAGGGCCACCAGGTTGACGTCGGAGCCCATGCAGTGCGCGATCTGCTCCACGTCGTAGCCCCGCCGGCAGCAGTCGAGGAATTCGTCGTCGTCCAGATCGAGCTGGGCGGCGAAGACGTTGGCCTCGTACTCCATGCGGTTGTCCGCCATGTCGAAGAGGTTGAACTCCTGAAAGCCGCCGAGCCGGGTGGCCTCCCTGCGGTGCAGCGTGTCGTGGCCCAGCTCGTGGAGGAGGACGATCCGCTTCTCCACGGGGTTCAGGTTTTCGTTGAGGTAGATGAAGCGGTTTCGGGCGATGACCTTATAGGCCCCCCGCTGGCGGCGAAAATTGCAGGGGATGATCTCCACATCCAGCTCCCGGGCAATCTGGTACGGATCTCGGGTGCCGCAGGTGCGCAGGATCTGATTCGCTTTTCTGATGATTGCCGCTGTGGACAGAACCATGGCCCGCATCTCCATTCTCAACCGTTGGACAGTACCATTCTACCACAAGTATTGTCCAATAAAAAGGGCTTATCCGTCCATTTGCGGCCCAATCTGCGCAGACCGACGGCGTCGGAGCGGAGGGAGAAAAGGCGCCTGTGGGCATTCCGGGATTGCAAACCCGTTCGATCCCTGTTACTATTAGGGTGCGAAATGCGTTCTGTCTCCTCCGCCGCCCGTCGGGATCGGGGGAACGCCGGAAGACAAAGCGGGAGAGAGGTTCTGCCAATGAAAAAATATGCAATCGGACTGGATAACGGCGGCACCATGACCAAGGCGGCGCTGTTCGATCTGGAGGGGCGGGAGCTGTGCGTTTCCTCCCGCAAGACGCCGGTATTTGCCCCCAAGCCGGGGTACAGCGAGCGGGACATGGAGGCGGTGTGGCAGGCCAACTGCGCCTGCGTCCGGGAGGTGCTGGAGCGCTCCGGCATCGCGCCGGAGGCGGTCATCGGCCTGGCCGTCTGCGGCCACGGCAAGGGGCTCTACCTCTGGGGGAGGGACGGAAGACCCGCCTGCCCCGGCATCGGCTCCACCGACAACCGGGCCTGGCGGGTGGTGGAGCGGTGGTACGCCGACGGCACCCACGATCGGCTCTACCCCCAGCTGTGCCAGCAGCTCCTGGCCTGCCAGCAGGCGGCGCTGCTGCGCTGGATGAAGGAGAACGATCCGGGGATCTATCGGAACATACAATATGTGTTCTCCGTCAAGGACTATGTCCGCTTCCGGCTGACCGGGGAGGCATACAGCGAGGCCACCGACGTCTCCGGCTCCGGCCTGATGGATGTAAAGAACGGCCGCTTTGACCCTGCGCTGCTGGAGGCGCTGGGCATCGGCGAGGTGTTTGACGCCCTGCCGCCCCTGGTATATTCCAGCCAGCGGTGCGGCGCGGTGACCGACGAGGCGGCGGCGCTGACCGGGCTGCTGCCGGGAACGCCGGTGGCGGGGGGCATGTTCGACGTGGACGCCTGCGCCATCGCCAGCGCCGTCACCCGGCCGGGCCAGATCTGCACCATCACCGGCACCTGGAGCATCAACGAGTTCATCTCCGACCACCCCATTACGGGAACCGCCATCGCCATGAACTCCCTCTACGCCATTCCGGGCTACTATCTGCTGGAGGAGAGCAGCGCCACCAGCGCGGGGAATCTGGACTGGGCCATTCAGAACTGCATCGACCCACGCGGGCTCACCGGCGCGGCGCTCTATGACGAGCTGGGCCGCATGGTGGAGCGCGTCCCGCCGGAGGACAGCGAGGTCTACTACCTGCCCTTCCTCTACGGCAGCAACGCCCACCCCCTGGCCAAGGCCAGCTTTGTGGGCATGACCAGCTATCACACCGCCGCCCATCTGGTGCGGGCGGTGTTTGAGGGGGTGGCCTTCTCCCACAAGACCCACATCGACCGCCTGCTCTCCGTGGCCGAGCCGCCCCGGAGCATCCGTATGGCCGGGGGCGCGGCCAACTCCCGCGTCTGGGTGCAGATGTTCGCCGACGTGCTGGGCTGTCCCATCGAGACGGTCAACGGCGTGTCGGAGCTGGGGGCGCTGGGCTGCGCCATGGCCGCCTGCGTCGCGGCGGGGGTATTCCCCGACTATGGGGCGGCGGCGCAGCGGATGGTGCGCATCAACCCGCCCGTCGATCCGGACGGGGCCCGCCATGAGATCTACCGCAAAAAATTCGAGAACTATTCCGCCATCTCCGCCGCGCTGGATACGGTGTGGGATCGGTTCACCGTATAATTCATATCATCAACTGCTTTGGAGGGAGAGACAATGTACAAATTCGTATCGTTCTTTGGGGATCGCTCCCCGCTGTTTGAGGAGCTGAATGAAAAGGCCCGCGCCTATGCCCGCACCAAGGGCATCGATTTCGTCTGGGTGCCGCAGAAGCCCTACGATGTGGAGGATGTCATCGCGCAGCTGAATGACACCGACGCCGCCATGATCGATGTGGAGCCCTATGACGAAAATATCTTCGGACGGATGAATGACCGCTGCAAGCTGCTGGTGCGCTTTGGCGTGGGCTTTGACAAGGTGAATCTCCCCGACGCCACCGCCCACGGCCTGGCCATCGCCCGCACCACCGGGGCGAACAAGACCGGCGTGGCGGAGATGGCCCTGATGCAGATGCTGGCGGCGGGCCGTCAGGTGATGCTCAACCGAAAGACCGTGGCGAGCGGCGTGTGGGAGAAGAACATCGGCACCGAGCTGATCGGCAAAAAGGTGGGCATTCTGGGCTTTGGCAACATCGGAATTACCCTGGCCCGGCTGCTCCAGGGCTTTGACTGCGAGCTTGTGGCCTATGACACCTGCCCCAACGAGGCGGCCGCATCGGCTCTGGGGGTGCGCTTTACCGACCTGGAGGAGATCATCACCACCTGCGATGCCATCAGCATCCACCTGCCCTACAATGCGGAGACCCATCACCTGTTCGACGCGGCGGTCTTTGACCGCATGAAGTCCAGCGCGATCCTGGTCTGCACCGCCCGGGGCAATATCATCGACGAGGACGCCCTCTATTCCGCCCTGAAGGAGGGCAGGATCGCCGGGGCGGGCCTGGATGTCTACGCCCAGGAGCCGCTGGGGGCCGATTCCCCGCTGATCGGGCTGGACAACATCGTGCTGACGCCCCATGTGGCCAGCCAAACCCATGAATCCCTCTGGAACACCTACAAGAAGGGCGTGGATATCGTCGCGGACTTCTTTGCGGGCAGCGCGCTGGAGCGGGGCGACCTGCTGAACCCGGAGTATGCCGGGAACCCGCGGCAATAGGGGAGCGCCGCCGCCTCCGGGCGCTGCCTCCTCCGGCCTGAACAGATTTCATAAAGCGGCGGGGAAATGGGACGCTGAATTGCAGATGTCTCACAAAAATGAGGATTTTCCCGGAAGATTCCGTCTTTTTTCGCCACAAGGTGCAAAAATATGTTACAATGAAAGAAAGCTCAGATTGCATCGCACAGAAAATGGAGGGCAATATGGACTACAAAACTGACATTGAAATTGCACAGGCCTGCGACATGAAGCCCATCACCGAAATTGCCGCCCTCGCCGGGGTGGATGAGGCGTATCTGGAGCAGTACGGCAAGTATAAGGCCAAGGTGGATTACCGCATGCTGAAGGATCTGGCGGACAGGCCGGACGGCAGGCTGATCCTGGTTACGGCCATCACCCCCACCCCCGCCGGGGAGGGCAAGACCACCACCTCCGTCGGCCTGACCGACGGCCTGCGGAAGATCGGCAAACATGCCGTGGCCGCCCAGCGGGAGCCCTCGCTGGGGCCGGTCTTCGGCATCAAGGGCGGCGCCGCCGGCGGCGGCTACGCCCAGGTGGTGCCCATGGAGGACATTAACCTCCACTTCACCGGCGACTTCCACGCCTTCGGTGCCGCCAACAACCTGCTGGCGGCCATGCTGGACAACCATATTCAGCAGGGCAATGCGCTGGACATCGAAGTCTAGCGGAGCACCTGGACGCGGGTCGTGGATATGAACTACCGGCAGCTTCGCAGCATTGTGGACGGCCTGGGCGGCCGGATGCAGGGCATGCCCAGG
>JAFVAS010000143.1 GCA_017480395.1 Oscillospiraceae bacterium
CCGGGCGGCATGCCCGCCACGGTGGAGAACCTGCTCTATCTGAAGAACCACATCCCTGAGGGCTCCACCTGGTCGGCCTTTGGCGTGGGTGCTGGTCATATGCCGATCCTCTATGCGGCCCTGGCGCTGGGCGGACACATCCGCGTCGGGCTGGAGGACAATGTCGTGTATGGGAAGGATGAGAACGGCGCGAAGATCCCCGCGACCAATCAGATGCTGGTGCAGCGGGCGGTGGAGGCGGTCAAGACCTTCGGGAACCGGCCGGCCACCCCGGCGGAGGCCCGGGAGATGCTGGGCATTCCCGCGCGGAACGACAACCGGACTTTTCGCCATTCATAGAGCCGTTTTTGAAGGGTCCAAGACGCAGATGTAAAACAGGTGTTCTCGGTTTGGGGGCAAGAAAGCGTGAGAGCCTTTCTCCGATCCGAGCACAGCCTTGTTCGGACCCGTCGTCTCTCCTGCGCCCGCTTTGGCGGGAGAATCGAAAGCCAAAAGCGCCCCGGGGCAAAGAAATGCCCCGGGGCGCTTTTTGGTTTTTGTGCTGTTGTGCCGGTGGATCAGTCGAAGTCGGGCACCACATAGTATTGCAGATAGATGACGTCGCCGCCGTGAAGGGTGATGTCGTCAAAGGTGCCCATGATCTGCTTTTTGTCGGCGTCCAGGGGCATCCAGGTACAGCCGTCCTCCTCCACATTGGCGATGTGGCCGTCGATGTCCTCCACAAACATAGCGCCGTGCTCCGCCTCGGAAATCAGCCCGGCCTCAAACAGGGCCTCCCGGAGGGTGGCGCCGTCGGTGAAGTGGATGTCGTAGGTGTACTCGGCGTCGTCCTTGTCGATGAGGGTGAGGGTGGCGGCGACCTGCTCCCCGGAGCTCTTGCTGGAGCCGCAGCCGGACAGAGCCAGCAGACCCAGGCAGGAGACCAGAACCAAAAGGGAAATGAGAACCTTTTTCATGTCAAAACTCCTTACATATGTGATATGAGATAGGAAAGGATGCTGGATGTTTCCACAGGTAACATTATAGGGGAAAAATGCCTCATGTCAAGAATTTTCTTATCATGATAAGAAAAAATTGACAAGGACGGTGAAGATATGGTAGCATAAACCCAGACAGACCGCATAGAAGGAGGAGCCTATGAACGCATTGCTGGAACGGTACATTCCCCTGGTTACGTTTTTAGGGGAGACCCTGCCCGACGCCTATGAGATCCTGCTGCTGGACCTGACGGAGCAGGGGATGCCGGTGGTGGCGCAGCACAACGCCCGCCGCACCGCGGCGCAGCCTCTGCGCCGGTATCTGAAAACGATTTTGAACAGCGAGACCGTGGTGGGCAACGGGATGCTGACCAACCGGAGCGACGTGATGCGCCGGGACAAGCTGGACAAGACGTCCATCCTGCTGCTCAAGGACGAGGGGGGCGTCCCGGTGGGGGCCCTGGCCCTGTCCGTGGAGCTGGGGAGCATCCTCGCGATACAGGGCTTTTTGGGGAGTATGCTGACCTTCAACCACGAGGACCTCGGGGACATCCTGCCCCGGGAGGTCGCTGCCTCCGTGCCGGAGGCGCCGACCCTGGACACCATCGATCAGATGCGCAGCGCCTTCACCGACCAGCCGGGACGGCTGACGCCGGAGGAGAAGACGGAGCTGATTGTGGATCTGTACGACGCCGGGGTGTTCGAGCTGAAGGGGGCGGTGGCCCGGGCCGCCCTTGCCCTGGGCATGTCGGAGCAGAGCATATATCGGTACCTGGCCAAGATCAGAAGGGCCAGGGGAGAATAAGGTGGAAAGCATGGAAGAGACAAAGGGCCGCCCCGCCGTTCAAAGCCAGGACCGATCCGGCGCACAGGTGAACCAGCGGGGGGTGTGGAGGCGGTTTTTCCACACCTGCAAAGCGGCAAACCTGCCCTATGGGTTTCTGCTTTTCTACATCCTGCTCACGGTGGCCGAGGGCTTCATTCTGGTGAGAATCCCCCAGGTCAACAGCAACTTCTTTGCCGGTGACGTCAGCGTGGGCAGCGTGTCCATGTTCATCGGCATGGAGCTGGTGTCCATGGTCGTCACCCAGAGCATTCTGTTCGTCAACCATGTGGTGCGCTACCGGACCAACCGGAATCTGCGCAGCGCCCTGTGGGGCAAGATCCTCCGGCTGAAGCCCGCCTACTTTGACCGGGTCTCCGCCAGCACCCTCATCAGCCGCATCACGGTGGACTCGGACAGCATCAACGAATTTGTGCTGGACGTGGTGCTGGAGGCGGCGGCGCAGATCTACTACCTGACCATCACCATCGCCGCCATGAGCGCCATCAGCATTCGGGCGGGGCTGACCCTGCTGGCCTTTGTCCCCGTCTCCATTGCCATGGCCTTTGTCATCGGGCGGCTGAACCTGAAATTCCAGAACACCGCCAAGTTCCGCATGGCGAACCTGACCGAGTACCTCAGCGAGCTGATCGCCTGCCTCCCCTTGCTGAAGGCCTTCAACATGCAGGGCTATGAGAGCCGCCGGGGCCGACGGGTCATCGACGACTATTACCGGGCCAACCGCAGCCTGATCGGGCTGGACGTGGTCGGGCAGGTGGTGGGCTCGGCGGTGGGGGTGCTGCCGGAGATCGTCATCATCCTCATGGGCATCCACATGCTGCAAAACAGCACCGTGGACGCCGCCGGGTGGTACACCTTCTACCTCTATGCCGGCACCTTCATCGGCTTCTTCAACACCCTGGCTGGCATCTGGGAGCGCTCCAAATCGGTTCAGGGCCAGTTGAACAAGGTCTCCGACGTCCTCTATGAAGAGGAGGAGTGCGTCGAGGACTATGTGCAGGAGATCGTGGCGGAGGGGGACATCATGTTCGAGCATGTGACCTTCGCCTATGAGACCGATCCGGTACTCCGGGACGCGACCCTGACCATCCCGGGCAAGGGGATCACCGCCCTGATCGGATACAGCGGCTCCGGCAAGACCACGATTACCAAGCTGCTGGAGCGGATCTACGAGCCGGACGAGGGGCGCATCCTCTCCGGCGGCGGCGACATTGCCGCCTATGGCATCCGCGATTGGCGGGAGAAGATCGCCTATGTGATGCAGGAGACCCCACTGCTCTCGGGCACCATCCGGGACAACCTGCTCTACGGCATCCGCCGGGAGGTCACCGAAGCGGAGATTCAGGAGGCGGTGAAGCAGGCCAATCTGGACGGCTTTCTCGCCCAGCTCCCGGAGGGGCTGGACTACGAGGTGGGCCAGTTCGGCACCCGCCTCTCCGGCGGCCAGCGGCAGAAGATTGCCATCGCCGGGGCCGTTCTCAGCGGCGCGCCCATTCTGATTCTGGATGAGCCCACGGCCAGCCTGGACGTCACCTCCACCGACGAGATCATCCGAACCGTTGTCTCCCTGCGGGGCAGGCGGACGGTGATCCTGGTCACCCATGACCGGGAGGCGGTCCGTGCCGCTGACCACATCGTCCTGGTCCAACATGATCACACGGTGGTGGAGGGCGATGGCGCGGCCATGGCCCGAATGAGCGGATTTTACCGCCAACTGATGGAGCAGGGAGGGGGCGAAGTATGAAGCGCAGCGGAAGAGACGACGAGAAGCTGTCCTGGCGGGAGCTTGCGCATCTGTACCGGACCATCCGGATTCCCTGGGCCATGCTGATCCTGGTGGGGGCCTTCTCCATCGTGGTAAAGCAGGTGCAGGTGTGGGTGGTGCCCTATACCAGCCAGATCATGACTGGCGCCATCACGGAGCACGGCTTCCTGGGGGGCTTTGTGGCAATGACGCTGCTGTACGACCTGGTGGAGGCGGTGCAGGGCGGCCTCAATGAGCTGACGGGGCAGATGACCGTCCGGAACGTCCGCCACACCGTTTGGGGGAAGATCCTCCGCCTGCCCCTGTCCGATTACGGGGGAAGGGACACCCAGAGCCTGGTCTCCCGGGTGACCCAGGACACCAACGGCACCTACGCGGCACTGGCCGCCCTGATCCAGCTGGTGTCGGTGCTGTACGGCACCTGGGTGGCCTTCCACCGGATGTATATCACCTACCACGCCCTGGCCCTGATTATGCTGAGCGGCATCCCCATCACGCTGCTTTCCGCGTGGATCGTGGGCAAGATGCAGTATAAGATCAGCTATATTACCAACACCGCCATCTCCCGGATGACCAACTTCTTCGCCGAGCGCCTGCCCAACGTGCTGCGCATCAAGACGGCCCGGATGGAGGACGAGGAGTACCGCCGGGGCGTGCAGGCCAACGAGGAGCGGTACAGGGCCGAGATCCGGCAGGAGCGGCTCTTCATCCTGATGGCCCCCATCGGCTCCCTGGCCCAGTATATCAACGAGATCGTGCTGCTGGTGGTGGCCAGCGCCATGGTGCGCGCCGGAACCATGCAGATGTTCCAGATGGTGAACCTCTACAACTACTATCTGCTGTTCATGTCCAACGCCTTTATGATCTCCGCCGTGTGGCAGTCGTTCAAAACCTCCCACGGTGCCAGCACCACCATCGCCCGCCTGGCCCGCGCCGCGGACGAGGATCTGGAGTCCGGCGAGCCGGTGGGAGAGGAGCCGGGGGATATCACGGCGGAGCAGGTCACCTTCTCCTATGACGGGACGCGCAACGCCCTCTCCGGCGCCAGCTTCACCATCCCCGCCGGACAGATCACCGCCATCGTGGGGGAGAACGGCTGCGGCAAGTCCACCCTCATCAAGCTGCTGGAGCGGTTCTACCGGGAGCAGGAGGGATCCCTCCGCCTGGGCGGCCGGGCGCTGGAGGAGGTCAATCTGCAGGATTGGCGGGAGTCCGTGGGCTACCTCTTCCAGGGCAACCAGATCATCCAGGGCACGATCCGGGAGAACATCGCCTACGGCGTACACCGATCATTCACCGAGGAGGAGCTGATCGACGCGGCGAAGCAGGCCAGGGCCTACGACTTCATCCTGGGCAAGGAGAACGGCTTTGACACCCAGATCAGCCGGTTTGACAACAAGTGCTCCGGCGGCGAGATGCAGCGCATCGCCATCGCCCGCATCCTCCTCAAGCGGCCGCGCATCCTGATTATGGACGAGGCCACCAGCGGCATCGACGTGGTCAGCGAGGCGGAGGTCATGGAGGCGCTGATGAACCTGATGGCGGGCAGAACCGTCATCATGGTCAGCCACGACATGAATATGATCCGCCGGGCGGACAACGTGGTGGTGCTGAACGGCGGCCGGGTGGAGGCCAGCGGCAGCTATGACCAGGTCCTGCGGGAGAGCCCGCTGCTGCGTAAATTCGAGGAAATGGCGGGGGAACCCACCCCGGCGCAATGATTACAAATACGATTCATCATCCGTTTTGATTTGAAAGGAAGGAAGACCCATGAGCGTATCCATCGCAACGAAAGAGACCTATCCCCAGCTCACCGCTGAGGGGTTCACCATTGTGGATTTTTACTCCACCACCTGCGTCCCCTGTAAGATGCTCTCCCGCGTCCTGGAGGATCTGACGCTGGACTACCCCTTTTTGAACATTGTGAAGGTCAACATCACCGACGAGCCCCGGCTGGGGGTCGATCATGAGATCGAGGCGGTGCCCACGGTGCTGTTCCTCAAGGACGGCGTGGAGCTGGAGAAGGTGGTCGGCCTCATGGATGAGGACGAGATCGTCGAAAAGATCAGCGCCTACTATTACGGCTGAGAGGTGGAGCATGGCGGAGACGATTCGATTGAAGTCCCGGGCGGTAGAGGTCTATGACTTCCGAAGGGTGGACATTTCCCGCTTCATCACCGGCTTTGCGGTGGATGAGGCGCAGCTGAAGAAGGATCTGGAGCGGGTGCTCCGGCGGTATGGCCGCCAGGAGGACGCCGCCCAGGTCTGCGAGGGGGACACCGTCACCCTCAACTGCCGCTCCGACGTGGGGCGCTACAACAAGACCGGCGTCCCGGTGCCGGTGGGCAAGGGGCTGTTCAGCCCCGCGCTGGAGGAGCAGATGGTGGGCATGGCCCGGGGGGAGGAGCGCACCCTGACCGTGGACGGCACAGCCGTGACGGTGGAGATCGTCCGCATCCGCCGCGCCGTGCTGCCGGAGCTGACGGACGAGAATGTGGCCTCCTTCGGCATGGAGGGCGTGACCACGGCGGATGACCTGCGCCGCCACTGCATCGCCCGACAGGTGGAGGGCTTCCTGCTGGAGGACGAGAACCCGGACATGGCCGCCGCCTTTGTCTGGCAGGAGTTGGCGAAGAACAGCCAGGTGGAGCGGGATCCGGGGGAGTGCGCCCGGGTTGAGGTCCGGGCGGACGCCAAGCTGCGGGAGATGACCGCCGGGAACAGCGCCGCCGCCGGGCTGGATCTGGAGACCATGCGGCGCATTTTTGTCACCGAGCTGGATCTGGCCGCCGTCGGCGCGGAGCTGATGGAGCGGGACGGAGCGACCCTGACCACCGACGACTACGCGGCGTATCTCGACAAGCTGACGGAGGCCTATCCCGGCCGCACCCGGGCGGAGCTGATGGAGGAGCACAGCGTGGAGGCCTTTGTCATCGAGCGCTGTGCCGAGTACACGGCCCAGGCCATCGACGGCTATGTGGCGGAGACCTTCCGCCGCGCCCTGGTCAAGTAAGAGGGCGGGTGAGTGCGATGATGTATGATGTGGCGATTGTGGGCGCCGGCCCGGCGGCTGTGTCTGCGGCGCTGACCCTGCAGGTACACAACAAGTCTATCCTCTGGTTTGGCTCCCGCAAGCTGAGCCCCAAGGTGGAGAAATCCGAGCGGATTGCCAACTATCCCGGGGTGGCCATGGTTACCGGGCCGGAGCTGAATCGGCGCTATGCCGAGCAGATCGCCCAGGCGGGCCTTCAGATCACGGAGCGGCAGGTCACCAATATCATCTCCAGCCGCCGGGGCTTCCTGCTCCAGGGGGGCGACGAGATCTACGACGCCAGGACGGTGCTGCTGGCCACCGGGGCCGTCAGCGCCAAGGGCTTTGCCGGGGAGGAGCGGCTGCTGGGCAGCGGCGTCAGCTACTGCGCCACCTGCGACGGCTTCCTCTACAAGGGCAAGACCATCGCCGTATTCTGCGGCAGTCGGGAATTTGAGCACGAGGCGGCGTACCTGGCCGAGCTGGCCGGACGGGTATACCTCTTCACCCCCTACGACGGCTGCGGCGTGGAGCGGGAGAACGTGGTGGTCAATCCCGGAAAGCTGAAGGAGATCACCGGGGATGAGCACGTCACCGGGGTGGAGCTGACGGATGGCACCAGTCTGGAGCTCTCCGGTGTGTTCGTGCTGCGCAGTGCCGTGGCGCCGGGGACGCTGCTGCGGGGGCTGAACATTGACGGCTCCGACATCGTGGTAAACCGCAGGATGGAGACCAACAAGCCCGGCTGCTTTGCCGCGGGAGACTGCACGGGCCGGCCCTATCAGCTGGCCAAGGCTGTGGGGGAGGGGAATGTCGCCGCCCACAGCATTGTGGCGTATCTGGCGTCCCTGCCCAAATAACAGACGTCGTATAGCGAGAGGCCGCCCCATTCGGGGCGGCCTCTTTTGGCGTACGGGGAAAATTTATCTTCTCCATCGGACTGAATCTATCTTACCCATGGGAAAGGGGCATCCGCGAAAAAACGGATGCCCCTTTATGACCAGCTGATTGAGATGGATCAATCGCACGGCACAGGAAGTCCGGCCAGCTCAAAATAATGCTCCCCCCATTTGCACAGCGCCTCAACGATCGGAACAAGGGTATTTCCCAGCTCCGTCAGCGAATACTCCGTCTTGGGCGGAACAACGGGATATAGCACCCGGTTGATCACGCCGTCCTCCTCCAGCTCCTTCAACTGTTTGGACAGCATACGGGGCGTCGCCTGGGGTACAGCCTTTTGGATTTCGTGATACCGGCGTGTCCCGTCGATCAGTTCATAGACGATCAGGGCCTTATATTTCCCGCCAATCACGTCCATGGCCGCCTCTACCGGACAGTGATACGTTTTGATTTTCTCTATGTTCATGTCTTGTCCCCCGTACTATACTTCTTGATAGTATATCACATTAAAGTGCGTTCTTGTATTTGAGATGATTCTATCTATAATTATATTCATGAAGGACAGGAATGTCAATCACAATCATTTTTTAAAGGAGATATCACCATGGAAAAGATCAAAGTATCCGATTATGAGGCAGTATTGGCAACGGTTGCCAAGTACACGGACGCCTGCAAAGAGGGCAGGAGCGAGATCATGAAGCCCGCCTTAACCGACAATGCACTGATGTACGGCTACCTGAACGGCGAGTACTATCACGGCTCCATCGAGGCGCTGTATGGTGCGGTCGATGCCTTCGGCCCCGCGCCGGAAACCAAGGCCAGAGTGGATGTCCTCTCCATCGAAGGAACGGCCGCAGTGGCCCGCGTGACCCTGGAGGATTGGCACGGCCTGGCTTTTACTGACTTCCACAGCCTGATCAAAGAAGACGGCGACTGGAAGATTCTTGCCAAGGTGTTCCACCAGTATTGAGAAAATCGGAGGCCAGCAAATGAGCTTTATGGAGCTTGCCGCAGAGCGGTATTCTGTCCGATCCTATTCTGACCGCCCGGTAGAGCGGGAGAAGATCGATCGGATCCTGAAAGCGGCGCAGTTAGCCCCTACGGCGGTCAATTTTCAGCCGCAGATGATTTATGTGCTGAAAAGCGATGAGGCCATGTCAAACATCAATCGCCTGTGCCGCTGCGTGTATGGAGCGCCGATGGTGTTCCTCATCTGCAGTGATGAGCGGCGCACCTGGAAAAGCCAGACCGAGCCGGGCTACAGCTCCGGCGAGATGGATTGCAGCATCGTATGCACGCACATGATGCTGGAGGCATGGGAGCAGGGCTTAGGCTCCGTGTGGGTGCGGCTGTTTGACGTGGAGGCCGTTGCGAAAGCCTTTGCGCTCCCGCCGTATATCAAGCCGGTCTGTCTGCTCCCGGTCGGTTATGCGTCGGAGGATGCGGTTCCCTATGCGCCGTGGCATGATGTGTATCGTCCCATCGAGTCCTTCTGCAAGGAGCTGTGAGCGATGAGTGATCTGCGGAATGTTCCCGGCATCGGAGCAAAAAAGGAGGCCGAGCTGATCGCGCTGGGCTATCCGTCTCTGGAAGCCCTCAAGGATGCGGACCCCGATGATCTCTATCTCCGCGCCTGCATGTGCGAGGGACAGACCTTGGATAAGTGCGTTCTGTACGCCTTCCGCTGTGCCGTTGCCTATGCGAATGACCCGTCACCCGACCAGTCGAAATACCGCTGGTGGTATTTCTGTGATAAAAATAAACAGGAATAGAAGGAGCGTAATCACATGGCGAAGAAGATCATCATTCTGAATGGCAGTCCCCGAAAGAACGGAAATACCTCGGCGCTGACCGCGGCGTTTCAGCGCGGCGCGGAAGAAGCGGGGAACACCGTCACGGAGTTTCACCTCGGCAGCATGAAGATCAACGGTTGTCTCGGCTGCTGGCACGGTGGCAAGGATGCGGACTGTCCCTGTGTTCAGAAGGACGACATGGCAAGAATCTATCCGGTTTACAGAGAGGCCGATGTGGTCGTGCTGGCCTCGCCGCTGTACTATTGGTTTCTCTCCGGCCAGCTGAAAACCGCCTTTGACCGGCTGTTTGCCGTGGCGGAATGCGATCCCAACTACCGCAATCCCAAGAAGGAAAGCGTTCTGATTATGGCCGCCGAGGGCGCCGGCTTTGAAGAGAGTGAGCATTGGTACGATCATTTGGAAAAGCACATTGGCTGGAAGAGCCTTGGTAAGGTCCTCTGCGGCTGGGTGACGCAGCCGGGAGATATCGAGGGCAAACCGGAGCTGCAGCAAGCCTATGAGCTGGGAAAGTCCATCGGGTAAACGGATGCAGTATATCGCAAAGAGCAGTCCATATGGGCTGCTCTTTGCTCTGCGAGCAGCAAAGGCAACCCCCGGCTATGCCGGGGGAAAAGAATAGCTTACAGCGAGGAGTAAAGTAGACAAGAAAAAAACGCCCTATTAAGATGGAAGTGGTTTGCCGACCACACGACCAAAAGAATAGGGAGGTCTTATCATGAGAGATAGAGACATATATAGTTTAAATCAAACCAGTTGGATATGTCAATTAATGGGGTATCCAAAGGGAAAGAGCAGCTTAATGATATTTGATCGGCATGCAAATTTAAAGTACAAATATGGAAGCAGGCACTTCTGGGCGAGAGGATATTATGTAGATACAGTAGGCCGGAATAAAACAAATCGCAGAGTATATCCGAAATCAATTGACCGTAGATCAGATAGAA
>JAFVAS010000017.1 GCA_017480395.1 Oscillospiraceae bacterium
GCCGCAGATCCATCATGGCCGCCACCAGGGCCCCCGTCCAGGCGCCGGTGCCGGGCAGGGGGACAGCCACCAACACCACCAGGCCCCAGAAGGCGTAGCGCTCCACCGTGCCCCGCTTTTTCTCCGCCCGGGCCTCCAGCCGGGCCACCAGACGGCCCAACCGCTCACTCCTGCGGCGCATCCACAGGAAGATGCGCCGGATGAAGATGATGATGAAGGGCACCGGGATGAGGTTGCCGATCACCGCCGTGACCAGGGCGGGCCAGAAGTCGAGGCCATGGGCCACCGCGATGGGGATGGCCCCCCGCAGCTCGATCACCGGCACCATGGAGATCAGCAGCGTCATGACGATCTTCCCGATCAGGGAATTCCAAACAGCCAAAACCAGACCTCCGTTTTACATCCGATCCGGGGCGGAGAAGCCCAGCAGGTCGATGGCGATCTCCAGCACATGGAGCACCAGCTGGAGCAGGGTGACATAGGACGCCTGACGGGCGGCGTCGGCCTCCTTCATGATATTGCACTCGTTGTAGAACTGGTTGAACACGCCGGTCAGCTCGTAGATATAGTGGCACAGCCGGTTGGGGGCCTTCTGCTCATAGGTCTGACAGACCGTCTCGTTGAACCGGGACAGGGTGAGCATCAGGTCGGTCTCCGACTTACGGTCGGGGGGGAGAATCGTCCCCAGCGCCACCTCCGGGAAAGCGGCGGAGAACTTCTTCAGGATGGACTTGATCCGCACCATGGAGTACATGATATAGGGCCCGGTGTTGCCCTCGAAGGCGGAGAAGCGGTCCACGTCGAAGATATAGTCCTTGGAGGGCTGGTTGCTCAGATCGCCGTATTTGATGGCGGCCAGGGCCACCGTCTCGGCGATCTGCCGCAGCTCCTCGTCGGAGATGTTTCCGCTGGAGTTGGCCCTGGACTTCTCATAGACTGCGTCGGTGACCTCCCGGAGCAGGTACTCCAGCCGGAGCACGCCCCCCTCCCGGGTCTTGAAGGGCTTGCCGTCCTTGCCGTTCATGGTGCCGAAGCCGATGTGCTCCAGGGAGCACTTGTCCCGATCCACCAGGCCGGTCTTATAGGCGCAGCGGAACACCCGGGTGAAGTGCAGCTCCTGCCGCTTGTCGGTCAGATAGATGATGCGGTCGGGGTCAAAGTCCTGCCGGCGCTGGACGATGGTGGCCAGGTCGGTGGTCTCGTACTGGGCGGCGCCGTCACTCTTGAGGATCAGGCAGGGGGGCACCTCCACCTTGTCCCCCGCCTCGGCGACGTCCACCACCAGGGCGCCGTCGCTGAGGTAGGCGTAGCCGTCGGCCTTCATCTGCTCCACCATGGCGGGGATATAGGGCTGGGCGTCGCTCTCCCCCATCCACAGGTCAAAGCTGACGTCCAGCTTCTCATAGTTGCGCTTCAGATCGGCGACGGAGACGTCGATGATGTGCTTCCACAGCGCGCGATACCCCCGGCGGCCCGCCTGGAGCTCCGCCGTGGCCTGCTGGGACGCGGCCTTAAAGGCCTCATCCTCCTTGGACTTCTTCGAGGCGCAGGGATAGATCTCCTCCAAATCAGCGATGGTGAAGGGGGCCTCAGCGGGGTATTCCCCCGCAAAATCCGGGTCAAAATAGGGCAGCTCCGGCTGCCGCTCCCGCAGCTCTGTGATGATCTGGCCGATCTGAAGGCCCCAGTCGCCCAGATGGACGTCGCCCACCACACGATGGCCCATGAACCGGGCGGTGCGCTTGATGGACTCGCCGATGACGGCGCTGCGCAGATGGCCGACGTGGAGGGGCTTGGCCACGTTGGGGCCGCCGTAGTCCACCACGATGGACTGGGGCCGGTCCGTCACCTCCACGCCGCCCCGGGGGTCGGCGTTCATCTCATTCATGCACCGGGCCAGAAAGCTCCCGCTGAGATCCAGGTTGATGAAGCCCGGCTTGACCATCTCGATCTTGGAGAACATCTCATCCCCGGCCAGGGCCTCCACCACCGCCTGGGCGATCAGGAAGGGGGCCTTGTGATACTGCTTTGCGCCGGACATGGCGCCGTTGCATTGATATTGACACAGATCCGGGCGGTTGGACACGGTGACCTGGCCCAGGGCCGGGTCGTATCCCGCCGCCTCAAAGGCGCGGGCCACCCGCGCGGAGAGCAAATCGACGATCTTTTCCATTCAGGACGCTACCTTTCCATAATAATACAAACTATATTATATCCAAAGGAATATGGCGTGTCAACTTGACTTTTTTCCACGAAGAAAATACAATAGGACAGATAGAAACTTGTTTTGGAGGTATTTCCGTCATGGCTGTCGATCACCTGTGGTTTGACCGTATGGAGGGCCGCATCCCCGTCGGGGAGGTGCGCACCCGCTTCGCCCCCTCTCCCACCGGCTATATGCACGTGGGCAATCTGCGCACCGCGCTCTACACCTATCTCATCGCCCGCCACGCCGGGGGTAAGTTCATCCTCCGCATTGAGGACACCGACCAGAAGCGGAAGGTGGAGGACGCGGTGGAGGTCATCAAGCGGACAATGGATTCCTGCGGTCTGGACTACGACGAGGGCCCCGACGTGGGCGGCCCGGTGGGCCCCTATGTCCAGACGGAGCGGATGGGCTATTACAAAAACTACGCCGAGCTGCTCATCGAGCGGGGCCACGCCTACCGCTGCTTCTGCTCGGAGGAGCGGCTGACCAAGCTCCACGAGGCCGACCCCAACGCCAAATATGACCGGCATTGCCTCTCCCTGACCCGGGAGGAGATCGACGCCAAGCTGGCCGCCGGGGAGCCCTATGTCATCCGCCAGAGGATTCCCGAGGGGCAGACCACCTTCTCCGACGCCGTCTATGGCGAGATCACTGTGGACAACGCCGAGCTGGAGGATCAGATCCTGCTCAAGAGCGACGGCCTGCCCACCTACACCTTCGCCAACGTCATTGATGACCACCTGATGGGCATCACCCATGTGGTGCGGGGCAGCGAATACCTCTCCTCCTCCCCCAAGTACAACCTGCTCTACGAGGCCTTCGGCTGGCAGGTTCCCACCTACGTCCACTGCGCCAGCGTCATGATCGACGCAAAAGAGACCGACCCGGAGACCGGGGAGGAGCGCAGCGTCGTGCGCAAGATGTCCAAGCGCCACGGCGACCCCTCCTATGAGGATCTGCAGCGCATGGGCTACCTCTCCCCCGCCATTGTCAACTATGTCACCCTCCTGGGCTGGAGCCCCAAGGGCGACATCGCCGAGAAGGAGTTCTTCTCCATGCCGGAGCTGATCGAGGCCTTCGACATCGCCGGCATCTCCAAAAGCCCCTCCGCCTTCAGCCTGGAGAAGCTGACCTACTTCAACGCCAGCTATATCCGCGCCATGACGCCGGAGGCCTTCGCCGCCGCCGCGGAGCCCTATATCCGCCAGGTCGTGCCCGAACTGGACGCCGCCGAGATCGCCGCGCTGCTCCAGCAGCGCACCGAGGTGCTGACCGACATCCCGGAGAAGATCGACTTCTTCGCCGCCCTGCCCGACTACAGCGTGGAGCTCTACACCAACAAAAAGAACAAGCTGACCCCGGAGCTGTCCAGGGCCATCCTGGAGCGGGAGCAGACCCTTCTCTCCGCCCTGGAGGACTGGAGCCTGGTCGCCATCCACGACGCCCTGTACGGCCTGGCCGAGCAGATGGCCGAGGCGGAGGGGGCAAAGGTCAACAAGATGGTGGGCAAGGTCATGTGGCCCGTCCGCATCGCCGCCGCCGGCAAAGCCGTCACCCCAGGCGGCGCGGTGGAGATCTGCCACATTCTCGGCAGGGCGGAGACCCTGCGCCGCATCGCCGTCGGGCTGGAGAAGCTGGGCTGAGGCAAATCATTTCTTTTCGGTATCGTGACA
>JAFVAS010000144.1 GCA_017480395.1 Oscillospiraceae bacterium
AAAAGCGGTACCCAGCAGGCCCCCCACAGGAGCCTTTTCAACGCCCTTGGTGTAACAGCCAGTGAGCGCAAAAAGCCGATGATCGGCATCGTCTGTTCTTATAATGAGATCGTTCCCGGACATAAGAATCTGGATAAGATCGCCCAGGCGGTCAAGATGGGCGTTGCCATGGCGGGCGGTATGCCGGTCATGTTTCCCGCGATCGCTGTCTGTGACGGCATCGCCATGGGCCACATCGGCATGAAGTATTCCCTGGTCACCCGCGATCTGATCGCGGATTCCACAGAGTGCATGGCCAAGGCCCACGGTTTTGACGGCCTCGTCATGATCCCCAACTGCGACAAGAACGTGCCCGGCCTTCTGATGGCCGCCGCCCGCGTCAACGTTCCCACCATCTTCGTCTCCGGCGGTCCCATGCTGGCCGGCCGCATCGACGGCAGAAAGCGCAGCCTTTCCTCCATCTTTGAGGCGGTGGGTTCCGTAGCGGCGGGCACCATGACCGAGGAGAAGCTCTGCGAATATGAGGAGAAGGTCTGTCCCACCTGCGGCTCCTGCTCCGGTATGTATACTGCCAACTCCATGAACTGCCTGACCGAGGCCATCGGCATGGGCCTGCGGGGCAACGGCACCATCCCCGCCCCCTACTCCGCCCGCATCCGGCTGGCCAAGCAGGCGGGCATGCAGGTGATGGAGCTGCTGCGCCAGAACATCCGGCCCCGGGACATCATGACCGCCGAGGCCTTCCACAACGCCGAGATCGTGGACATGGCCCTGGGCTGCTCCACCAACACCATGCTCCACCTGCCCGCCATCGCCCACGAGTGCGGCGTGGAGATCGACCTGAATATGGTCAACGAGGCCAACGCCAAGACCCCCAACCTCTGCCACCTGGCCCCGGCCGGCCCCACCTTTATGGAGGATCTGGATCGGGCCGGCGGCGTCTATGCCGTCATGAAGGAGCTGGCCGACGCGGGACTGATCCGCACCGACCTCATCACCTGCACCGGCAAGACGGTGGGAGAGAACATCGCAAATGCGGTGAACAAGGACACCGACATCATCCGCCCCATCGACAATCCCTATCTGGCCACCGGCGGCATCGCGGTGCTCTTTGGCAACCTGGCCCCCAACGGCTGCGTGGTCAAGCAGTCCGCCGTCGCCCCGGAGATGATGAAGCACTCCGGGCCCGCCCGGGTGTTCAACTCCGAGGAGGAGGCCATCTCCGTCATCTACGCCGGGGGCATCAAGCCCGGCGATGTGGTGGTCATCCGCTATGAGGGCCCCAAGGGCGGCCCCGGCATGCGGGAGATGCTGAACCCCACCTCCGCCATCTGCGGCATGGGCCTGGGGGAGAGCGTCGCGCTGATCACCGACGGCCGCTTCTCCGGCGCCACCCGCGGCGCCGCCATCGGCCATGTCTCCCCGGAGGCCGCCGCCGGCGGCAACATCGGTCTGGTGGAGGAGGGAGACATCATCTCCATCGACATCCCCAACCACTCCGTGGTGCTGGAGGTCAGCGACGAGGTGCTGGAGCAGCGCCGCGCCAGCCTGGTCATGCCCGAGCCCAAGGTCAAGACCGGCTATCTGGCCCGCTATGCCAGCCTGGTCACCTCCGCCGATAAGGGCGCGGTGCTCAGAACCCTGTAATTTCAGAGATCAGAGACAAAACACCGGCCATCCTGTTGGATGGCCGGTGTGCTATTTTTCCCGCGCCGCAGCGAAGAGACGGTAAAGTCCGTAGCCGATCAGGACGCCCAGGGCGTTGAAGATCACGTCGTCCACGTCGGTGCTGCGGCCCACAAAGAGCTGGATCCCCTCGATGCCCGCGCTGATCAGCATCCCGGTGAGCAAAAGGGGCCCGACCCGACGAAACCGGGGCCAGAGCAGCGGCAGCAGGATGCCGAAGGGGCTGAACACCAGCAGATTGCCCGCCAGGTTGACCACGGCGAAGGTGCGTATGTCGCCGGAGGGGTGGGTGAGCAGCCGGAGCTGCCGCAGGATGGTGCGGAAGGGGATCAGGTTGACGGAGGCGAGGTCGTTGTGCAGCGAGATGTCCAGAAAGGGGAGTCCGGAGCCGGAGTCGATCCCGGCGCTCCACCGGGGCAGGATGGTCTGGGAGGCCAGCCCGGTGCAATAGGCGGCGAACAGGAGCAGCAGCGCCTCCCGCCGCCACTCCCAGGCCCCGCCGTTTTTCCTGTGCTGTCCCGCCCGCACCAGCAGGCAGACTGCCGCCCCCAGAAGACTATAGGCCCCCATATTGACGATGTAGTGTAGAATCGTGTACATCCCGAGGCCCTCCGGCGGCTGAATAGAGACAGGTAACATGTAGTGCATAATAGCACAGGGGCGGCGCAAAGTCAAATGAGCTGCGTCGGCTCGGCTGACGTCGCCCTTGCATTTTGTGCCGGGGTGATCTATACTAGACGCAACAGGACACGCGAAAAGGAAGTGATCTCGATGGAACGAAGTCCCATGCTGGCCCTGCTGCGGGACGGCGGCTGGGGGGAACAGCAGCCCTGGTTTGACCGGCTGGAGGGCTGGAGCGGCTATCCGCTGCTGCTGGAGACGCTGGAGCAGCTGAACCACGAAGCGCTGTACGTCAGCGACAT
Organism: Oscillospiraceae bacterium; assembly: GCA_017480395.1. Classification (GTDB taxonomy): domain Bacteria; phylum Bacillota; class Clostridia; order Oscillospirales; family Oscillospiraceae; genus UMGS1766. The sequence continues at coordinate 2,610 of JAFVAS010000144.1, forward strand.
CCACGGCCTGGGCCACATCGAGCGCACGGTGCTCCAGGGGGCATTTTGTGCCATGGAGGAGGGTCTGGCGGAGGAGGACACCCGGCTGCTGCTGGAGGCCTGCTCTTACCACGACGTGGGCCGGGTCAGCGATTGGTATGACGAGCTGCACGGGATGCGCTCCGCCCATGTGATCGGCACCCTCACCGGCCGGGAGGGGGAGGCGCTGCTGATCCTCCAGGCGGCGGTGGACGCCCACTCCCGGAAGGAGGAGGCGCTGCTGCCGACGCTGGGATGGTACGGCGTGGAGGAATCCCCCAAGGCCCTGTGCATCGCGCAGCTGCTCAAGGACGCCGACGGCCTGGACCGGGTGCGGCTGGGGGATCTGAACCCGGCCTACCTCCGCAGGGAGAGCAGCAAGGCCCGGGTGGAGCTGGCCCAGGCGGTCTTTGCGCGCTATCAGCGCGCCATCGGCAAGCCGGCCCAGCCGCTGCTGACGGAGGAGATTATCGCCAAGCTGAAGGAACTGGACGCAAAGCGCCGGCGCGAAGAGAGAGGAGAGAGCTGACATGCTGCAAATCGGCATCACCGGACGGCGGGAGGTCGCCGTCACCGAAGGAAATACCGCCAAAGCCCTGGGCAGCGGCGAGCTGGAGGTGTTTGCCACCCCGGCCATGGTCGCCCTGGTGGAGGAGACGGCCTGGCGCAGCGTCGCCCCCGCGCTGGAGCCGGGGCAGGGCAGCGTGGGCACCCGGCTGGAGCTGGATCACGTCTCCGCCACCCCGTTGGGGATGACGGTCGCCTGCGAGACGGTGCTGGTGGAGATCGACGGGCGCAGGCTGGTTTTCGCCGTCCAGGTCATGGACGCGGGCGGCCTGGTGGGGAAGGGAACCCACGAATGCTTTGTCGTCCAGAATGACCGTTTCCTGGCCAAGGCGGCGCGGAAAACGGGAGAAGCAGCGGTTTCCTGAGATTCCGGGATAAAATTTGGAAAACCCCTTGCAATCCGGGGGCAAAACGTGTAAACTGCACTCAACAGCTGTAATGACCCAAGGAGGACTGTGATATGAAGAATACACTCCGTACGCTGTCTCAGCTTCTGTCGATTCTGGCGGCGGTTGCCGCGCTGGTGGCCGCGATTTTCGCCACGCTGGACTATCTGAAGCGGTTGTCCGGCGAGAAGGAGAGCTACACCGAGTTTCCGCCGGAGTATGACGACTATGCCGACTGGGCGGACGATTTGGCCGACGACTGATGAGAAAACGCCGGGAGCAATGCTGCTCCCGGCGTTTTTATGCTTTTTATCTTTTTATGCGCTTTATGCGCTGCACACAGAGAACCCCGACGCGATTTCGCGTCGGGGTTCTTGATGCTGTTTAGGAAGGGTTACTCGATGACGATCAGCAGCTCGCCTGCCTTGACGTTGTCGCCCTCGTTGATGAGAACCTTGGTGACCTTGCCGTCCATCCGGGCGGTGACAGAGGTCTCCATCTTCATGGCCTCGATGATGGCGACCACCTGGTTCTCGGTCACGGTGTCGCCCACCTTGACGTTGATCTTGGAGACCAGGCCGGGGATGGAGGCGCCGATCTGGCTCTTGTCCTCGGGGTCGGCCAGGGTGACCTGACGGGCGGTGGAGACGGCGTTGGGATCGGGGACATAGACGGTGCGGCGCATGCCGTTGAGCTCGAACTCCACGGCGCGGTTGCCCTCCTCGTCCACCTCGCCCAGGCCGAGGTACTTGATGACCAGGGTCTTGCCGTCCTCGATGTTGATCTTGTTGGTCTCGCCCAGGGCCATGCCGTGGAAGAAGACGTGGGAGCCCATCCGCATCAGGTAGCCATACTCCTTGGCGTGCTCCCAGAACTCCTTGACCACCTTGGGATAGAAGCAATAGGCGATGACCTGCTTCATATCGGGCTTCGGGCAGAACTCGGAGACGTCCTTCCAGGCCTGGTCAAAGTCCACGGGGGGCAGCAGCTCGCCGGGACGGCAGGTGATGGGCTCCTCGCCCTTGAGGACGATCTTCTGCAGCTCCTCCGGGAAGCCCCAGGCGGGCTGGCCCATCATGCCCTTGAAATAGGAGACGACGGAGTCCGGATAGCTCAGGCCCTTGCCCTTTTCGCAGATGTTCTCGGGGGTCAGGTCGTTCTGCACCATGAAGATGGCCAGATCGCCCACCATCTTGGAGGACGGGGTGACCTTGACGATGCCGCCCAGCATGTCGTTGACCTGCTTGTACATCTCCTTGACCTCGTCAAAGCGGCTGCCAAGGCCGAGGGAGATGACCTGGGGCTGGAGATTGGTGTACTGGCCGCCGGGGATCTCATAGCGGTAGATGTCGGTGACGGGGCTTTTCAGGCCGTGGTCGAAGGTGTCATAGCGCAGGCGGACGTCAGCCCAGTAGTCGGTCAGCTTCTGCAGCTGCGTCAGCTCCAGACCGGTGTCGCGCTCGGTTCCCTCCAGGGCGGCGACAACGGCGTTCATGGAGGGCTGGCTGGTCAGGGAGGACATGGAGCTGATGGCGGTGTCCACGATGTCCACACCGGCCTCGGCGGCCATCAGCAGGGTGGCGACCTGGTTGGCGGTGGTGTCGTGGGTGTGCAGGTGGATGGGCAGGCCGACCTCCTGCTTGAGGGCGGTGACCAGCTTCTTGGCGGCGTAGGGCTTCAGCAGGCCGGACATATCCTTGATGGCCAGGATATGGGCGCCGCGCTTCTCCAGCTCCTTGGCCATGTTGACGTAGTACTCCAGCGTGTAGCGATCCTTGGTGTGATCGGTGATGTCGCCGGTGTAGCACATGGTGGCCTCGCAGATCTTGCCCTGCTTGAGCACCTCGTCCATGGCGATCTCCATGCCGGGAATCCAGTTCAGGGAGTCGAAGATGCGGAAGACGTCGATGCCGGAGACAGCGGCCTCCTTGACGAAGGCGCGGATCAGGTTGTCGGGATAGTTGGCATAGCCCACGGCGTTGGCCCCGCGCAGCAGCATCTGGAAGGGGATGTTGGGGATCTTCTCCCGCAGCAGCTGGAGCCGCTCCCAGGGGTCCTCATGCAGGAAGCGGTAGGCCACGTCGAAGGTGGCGCCGCCCCACATCTCCAGGGAGAAGCAGTCGGCCAGGATGTCGGCGGTGCCGTCGGCCCCCTTGACCATGTCGCGGGTGCGCATCCGGGTGGAGAGCAGGCTCTGGTGGGCATCGCGCATGGTGGTGTCGGTGATGAGCAGCTTGCGCTGATCCAGCACCCACTTCTTGACCGCCTCGGGGCCCTTGCTGTCCAGCAGCTGCTTCAGGCCGTCTCTCGGCTTGTCGTGGCTGGGCTGGGGGAAACGCGGGGGATCGAACTGCTTGCGCTCCACATTGGGCTCCGCCACCTGGATGTTGGCGATGTACTTCAGCACGCGGGTGGCGCGGTCACGGCTGTTCTCGATGTCGAAGAGCTCGGGGGTGTCGTCGATGAACTTGGTGTGACACTGGCCGGACTGGAACTTGGGGTGCTGGAGGATGTTGGTGATGAAGGGGATGTTGGTCTTGACGCCGCGGATATGCACCTCGTTGATGGCGCGGTTCGCCTTGTGGCAGACGCCGAGGAAGGTGTTGTCCCAGCTGGTGACCTTGACCAGCAGCGAGTCATAGTAGGGGGAGATGGAGGTGCCCGCCGCGGCGTTGCC
>JAFVAS010000145.1 GCA_017480395.1 Oscillospiraceae bacterium
CGCAGGTCGGTGAACACCGCCGTGAAGGAGGAGTCCTCCGGGCTACAGGCGTAGATGCCGAACCGGATTCGGCCCGCTCCCCGGGCCATGTGACAGACGCGCATCTGGGAGAAGTGGACGCCGTCGGCGGAGCACTCCAGCCGGTAGTCGTCCACGCGGCGGCTGAGGCGGTACCACATGACCTTTACGTCGGCGGGGATGGCGGTGGTGGCCCAGTCGGAGTAGCCCAGATTGGTGACGACGCTGCCCAGGTGCTGGAACTGCCCGTTTTCGTACTCCACCGATCCCTTCAGCCAGTTCTCGCTGTCCAGATACATCACGACGCCGCACTGGTCGAAGCGGTGGGGGCTGCCGGAGAAGTCGGTTTTGACGACGAAGGAGAAGTAGGGCTCCTCCGTCTCCAGCTGCAGCACCGGGGCGTTGTCGTTGCGGAAGTGGTAATAGGTGCGCTGCCACAGGTCGGTGTGGGGCGCGGTGGTGATCTCCACCCGGTCCTCCCCGATGGAGTAGGCCCGGGGCGCTCGGGTCCATTGCAGGGCGTTCAGATCCATGGTTTGCTCCCTCCTGGTCGTGTGTGGAATCGGGGCAGGCGGAGGTTGACTCCGCCGTCCCTGTCTATTATAGTAAAAGGGAAGTGACAAATCAAGCGCCGTCCCCGCCCGTGCGGGCCGACGCCATCCGTGGGAGGGATCGGAATGAAGACAGAGACGATTGTATTGAACCCGGAGCGGCGGGTGAAGCTGACCGCCTATCTCCAGCCGGTGGGGGGCGAATTTGCCAACATCCCCCGGCGTCCGGCGGTGCTGATCCTGCCCGGGGGCGGCTACTTCATGTGCTCCCGGCGGGAGGGGGAGCCGGTGGCCCTGGCCTATCTCCAGGCCGGATTCCAGGCCTTTGTGCTGCGCTACTCCGTGGGGGAGGGGACAACCTGGCCCATGCCCCTGGAGGACTATGAGCAGGCCATGGAGTTGATCCGGAGCCGGGCGGAGGAGTGGAACCTCTACCCCGACAAGATCGCGGTGGTGGGCTTCTCCGCCGGGGGACACCTGGCTGCGGCGGCGGCCACCGTCGCCCGGCACAAGCCCGCCGCGGCGGTGCTGGGCTATCCGGTGACGGAGGAGGAGATGGCCCGCGCCTGCCTCCCCAGCGCCCCGGGGATGGTGGAGCAGGTGGACGACGAGACGGCGGCCTGCTTCCTCTTCGCCACCCGGACAGATCCCCTGGTGCCGGTGCGCAACACCCTGCGCTTTGCCGCCGCCCTGGAGGCGCACGGCATCGGCTTTGAGATGCACATCTACTCCTACGGCCCCCACGGCTTCAGCACCGCCAACTCCTCCATGGAGGCCCTGGGCACCCAGCTCTGCCCCCGGGCCGAGGGTTGGGTGGCGGACAGCGTCCAATGGCTGAAGGAGCTGCTGGGGGACTTCGGCGACGGGGAAATGACCCGGCCCAGGCTTTCCCGGCGGGTGGACGGAGCGCCGGAGCTCTGAGTGCCGCCGGGCAGTCCTGAGCGCCGCCCGCCCTCCCGCAAAGGGGAGGGCGGGCTTTTTTATTTTTCATTTTTTATTTTTTTCGCCCATCCCGCTTTTTTTGAAGAATGGGGGTTGCATTTTGTTCTGGCATGGGGTATAATCATCCTAGAGATTGTACGCAATCAAAATGTACGCAATCAATATAACACAAGAACAAGGGGAAACCCACAACCATGAACCAAAAGGAGGAAGAGACATGGCGGACTATGACGTGATTTTTATCGGCTCCGGACACGCCTGCTGGCACGGGGCGGTGCTGCTCAAGATGGCGAACAAGAAGGTGGCCCTGGTGGAGCGGGATCTGCTGGGAGGCACCTGCACCAACTATGGCTGCGACGCAAAAATCCTGCTGGACTCCCCCTTTGAGCTGAAGGAGGCCCTGACGCGCTATCAGGGCATCGGCTTGGCCCAGGAGGCGGAGGTGGACTGGGGCCCCCTCATGGCCTACAAAAAGGCGGTCATCGGCTTCATGCCCAAGGCGATGGAGGGCATGTTCACCCCCTTCGGCCTGGACATCCTCCGGGGGGAGGGCAGATTCCTGGACGCCCACACCATCGAGGTGGCGGGGAAGACCTACACGGCAGAGCACTTCGTCATCGGCACCGGCCAGGACTATATCCCCCTGGACATTCCGGGCAAGGAGCACTTCCATAACTCCCGGGACTTCCTCTCCCTGGATGTCATCCCGGAGCACGTCACCTTCGTGGGGGCGGGCATCATCTCCATGGAGTTCGCCTCCATCTGCCTGAGCCTGGGGCGCAAGGTGGATGTGGTCACCTCCGGCGCCTCCGCGCTGAACGCCTATCCCCAGGAGTATGTGACCAAAATCGTGGACAAAATGCGGGCCCAGGGGGCTAACTTCGTCTGGAACGCCCAGGTGGAGGAGATCGTCAGGACCGAGGGGGGCTACACCCTGAAGGGGGCGGACGGCCTGTCCATCGACACGGACTATATCCTGGTGGCCGTGGGCCGCCGGGCCAACGTGGAGGGCCTGGGCCTGGAGCAGCTGGGCATCTCCTTCAGCGACCGGGGCATCCAGGTGGACGACCACCTGCGCACCAGCGTGCGGAATATCTACGCCTCCGGGGACGTGGTGGACAAGAAGGTGCCCAAGCTGACCCCCACGGCGGAGTTTGAGTCCAACTATATCGCCATGGACATTCTGAACCCCCTGAACGGGGCCATCCACTACCCGGTGATCCCCAACCTGGTGTTCACCCTGCCCCGCATCGCCCAGGTGGGGGTGAGCCGCCGGGAGGCGGAGGCCAAGCCCGGGGAGTACCGCATCGAGGAGCTGGACTTCGGGGCGTCCATGAGCTGGCTGAACAAGGCGGAGAAGGAGGCCCACATCACCTATATCTTCGACAAGCAGAACCATCTGGTGGGGGCGGCGGTGTTCAGCGACGACGCCGGGAGCTATATCGACGTGCTGACCCTCATCATCAACCAGAAGATCGGGGCCAACGAGCTGAGAGGGATGATCTTCGCCTTCCCCACCCCGACCTATGGCCTGATCTCCACCCTGATCCCCCTGTTTCTGAAGCAGGGCGCGTGAGGAGCCGGAGACGGAAATTCACTCTGACAGAACGAAACATGCCGGACGCACCTTGCGTCCGGCATGTTTTTTGATCCCGTTTGATATTAAACGGAGCCCAGGAAGCGCAGGAAGGCCGCCTGCCCGGCGGGATCGCGCTTGTAGACCCCGGCGTGCTCCAGCACCTGGGCAAAGACCAGGCCCGTCTCCCGCTGCACGATGTCCAGGGCGTTCTCCGGGGTGATGGTGTAGTTTTTGCGGAAGCCCTCCGCCCAGTCGGCGTGCTTCTCGGTCAGTGCGCTCTCCCGCAGGTCTGCGCCGGAGGCCAGCCCCTCCGACACGGAGGCCAGCTCCTCCTTCAGCCGGGCGGGCAGGACGGCCAGGCCCATGACCTCGATCAGGCCGATGTTCTCCTTCTTGATGTGGTGCAGCTCCGCATGGGGGTGGTAGAGCCCCAGGGGATGCTCCTCGGTGGTCAGGTTGTTGCGCAGCACCAGATCCAGCTCATACTTCTCCCCGCGCCGCCGGGCGATGGGGGTGATGGTGTTGTGGGGCACACCGTCGGTCTCGGCGAAGATGACGGCGCTTGCGTCGGTGTAGCCCCGCCAGGCGGTCAGGATCTTGTCCGCCAGCTCCGCCAGCCGCTCCGGGTCGGCGCAGGCGATGCGCACCACCGACATGGGCCACTTCACGATGCCCGCCTCCACATCCTCGTAGCCGGGGAAGCGGAAGGGCGTCTCGATGGGGGCGCGCTCCATGGCGAAGGTGTAGTGCCCGCCCTGGAAGTGGTCGTGGGCCAGGATGGAGCCGCCCACGATGGGCAGATCGGCGTTGGAGCCCACGAAATAGTGGGGGAACTGCCCCACGAAGTCCAGCAGCTTCTCAAAGCAGGAGCGGTCGATCTTCATGGGGGTGTGGGAGCGGTTGAAGCAGATGCAGTGCTCGTTGTAGTAGACATAGGGGGAGTACTGCAAAAACCAGGGGGAGCCGTTGATGGTGATGGGCACGACCCGGTGGTTCTGCCGGGCGGGGTGGTTGACCCGGCCGGCGTACCCCTCGTTCTCCAGGCAGAGCTGGCAGCGGGGGTAGTCGGAGGCGGGGAGATCCCGGGCGGCGGCGATGGCCTTGGGATCCTTCTCCGGCTTGGAGAGGTTGATGGTGATGTCCAGGTCGCCGTACTCCGTCGGCGCGATCCACTTCACATCCTTTGCGATCCGGTCCCGGCGGATGTAGTTGGTGGCCTGGCTGAAGGAATAGTACCAGTCGGTGGCCCTTTGCGGGCTCTCCGCCCGCAGGGCGTTGAACCGAGCGATGACCTGGGCGGGCCGGGGGGTCAGCCGCCCCATCAGCTCCGTGTCAAAGAGATCCCGGTAGACCACGGAGTTCTCCGTCAGCACCCCCCGGGCGTAGGCGTCCTCCAGCAGCTCGGAGAGCACGGCGGGCAGGTCGATCTCCCCCCACGTCTCGCCGGGGTCGGTGTAGCTGTCCCGCTTCAGCGTGTCCAGAATGGTGTTGATTGCCCAGGTGAATTCGCACGCTTCGATCAGGCCGCTGCGCAGGGCGTAGGTGGCCAGCTTGGAAATTGCAGCGTCAATCATTTCGCATGCCCCCTCGCAGCTCAGTAGCCGACGATGGACGCGCCGCCGTCCACCACAATGGTCTGGCCGGTGATGGTGGCCGCCCTGTCGCTGGCCAGGAACGCCACGCAGTTGGCCACGTCCTCCGGCTGGTTCAGCTTTTTCAGGGGGATGGGGTCGGTGGCGCCGGCGGGAATGCCCATCTCCCGCATGGCGGGGGTCTCCACGCCGCCGGGGCAGACGCAGTTCACCCGGACGCCCAGGGGGGCCCACTCCACGGCGGCCTGCATCGACAGGGCGACCACCGCCCCCTTGGAGGCGGAGTACCAGGCCGAGCACATGGGGATGTGCATCCCCCGGATGCCGGCCATGGAGGCGAAGTTCACAATGGAGCCGCCGTGCTCCGCCATGGACTGGGCCACCACCTGCTGCATCATGAAGAACAGCCCCCGGGAGTTGATGTTGAGGGCCAGATCCCACTGGGCCTGGGTGACCTCCAGCCCGGGGCCGCCGCCCATCAGCCCGGCGCACTGCACCAGCACGTCGATGCGGCCGTAGGCGTCCACGATTTCCTTCACGGCGGGGGCGATGGCGTCCACATCGGCGAGGTTGAGGCAGACGCCCGATACGACGCCGAGGGGAGAGAGCTCCGCGACGGCCTGGTCGATGGCCTCCTGCTTGACGTCCACGATGGCGACGGCCGCGCCGGACTCCAGCAGCGTCTTCACCACGCTGCGGCCGATGCCTCCCGCGCCCCC
>JAFVAS010000146.1 GCA_017480395.1 Oscillospiraceae bacterium
AAGATATGGGGCACCTCCGCGCCGTCATTGCCGCGGGTGTAGATGGCCAGCACCTCGGCGTTCTCCGGCAGCTCCGTGCCGGGGAGCTGATCGATCAGGGTCTTCACCCCGGCGTTCTCCGCCTTGATATACTCCGCACGGATCAGCGCCTCGACGCCAAACTCCATGGAGCGGCCGAGCTTCTCATTGACTGCGATCATTTTCATTGGTAGATCGTTTCCTTTCTTTTGTCTCTTTTCTTCGTTTTTCAAAAATTCAGATCACTCTGTATTGATGCTATGTATCATACCAGCTTGCGCGAAAATTGCAAGCCTTTTTTGCCTTTTTTGCCTTTTGCGTTTTTACCGCTCTGCCAGCAGCTTGTTCAGCTCCGCCATGAAGGTGTCGATGTCCTTAAACTGGCGGTAGACCGAGGCAAAGCGGACATAGGCGACCTCATCCACACCCTTGAGGGCGCGCATGACCAGCTCGCCGATGCGCTCGGTGCTGGTCTCCCGCTCCAGGGAGTTCTGCAGCTCCTGCTCCACCTCGTCGGCGATCTGCACCAACCGCTCCATGGGCACGGGCCGCTTCTCGCAGGCGCTGATCATGCCCCGCAGCACCTTGTCCTTGTCAAAGCTCTGGCGGGAGCCGTCCTTCTTCACCACCACCAAGGGGAGGGACTCCACCGTCTCATAGGTGGTGAACCGCTTTCCGCAGGCCAGGCACTCCCGGCGGCGGCGGATGCTGGAGCCCTCGTCAGCGGGGCGGGAATCCACGACCTTGCTCTCCAAATTGGTACAGTATGGGCACTTCATAGCGGCGCACTCCTTCTCTTCCGTTTCATGTGCTCATCTTAACACAACCGGGCCCTACTGTCAATGCTTCTCCCTTTCCACCCCCTGGGTGTCGGGCCTTTGGAGGGCCGGCCGGCCCTCCCCGTCCAGCCAGAGCAGCACCCTGCCCCGCTCCAGCCGGAGAAAGCAGAACAGAGCCGCCGCGGGAAGGGCCTCGCCCACCCGCCAGGGGTGACAGAGCAGCGCGCCCCCCGCCTCAGAGCGCCACCGCCAGCTTCCCTCCCGGAGCAGCGTGGCGAGAAAGTCGTCGCAGCAGCGGGGCCCATCCCCGTCCACCGGGCGCCACCGCTCCCCCTCCGATCCCGTGCGGATCTCCAGTCCCTCCGGCGGATAGACCCCCGCTTGAGCAAGCGCCGTCCGGCTCACCCTGCGCCGCAGGCTGAGGCCGTTCTGGGCGGGAACCGGCGTACCCAGCAGCAGCGCCCGATCCCCCCGGCGGACAAAGACCTTACACAGCGTCCGCTGTGCCTCCAGCTCCACGGTGAAGGTCAGGTGCAGCCCCTCCTCCTCCAGCCAGGCCCGGCCCCGGGGCACACAGGGCAGTTGTCTGCGCATTGCCATCGCCTCCCGGAAGAGCATATGCGCCGTGGGTCAAAAGATGCCGGGTTCCTCTCCCCCGCGCATCAGCCGATCCCGCAGACTCTCCATGGTCATCACCGACACCTCATAGGTCCGACGGCGCACCTGCTGCTCCCCCAGCGTCTTGATGTAGTCCCGGCTCTGGAACCGCCCCTCCAGGGCCAGGGGCGTCCCCACCGAAGCCCCGGCGCTGGCGCGGGCCACCGCCCCCCAGGCGATGCAGGGCAGGTAGTCCGCCCGGCCATAACGCCGGTTCACGGCCAGAATCAGATCGCAGATCTCCCGTCCCAGGGGCGTGCGGCGGAAGATGGGTGCCCGGCAGAGCACCCCGGCCAGCCGCACCTGGTTTTCCGACGTCCCGTCGCCCCCCTCCAGCGTGTGGGGAAAGATGGTCAGCACCAGCCTGGCCCCCACGCCGCTGCGGTTGTTGAAGCTCCGAATCTCCCCCGCCATGCGGAGGCTGTCCCCCGCCCGGACGGGGGTGCGCTCCAGCTGGCTGCGGGACACCAGCACCGGAAGCTCGTCCGCCGTGCCGGACAGCCGCTCCACCCGCAGATCAAAGCGGAAGAAGTCCTCCCCGTGGTTCTCGTGGGAGAAGATCGGCTCCCCCATGGCCGTGCCGCTGAACAGGCAGCTGTTTTCATTCCAGTCAAATCGCATAGTGCCGCTCCTTTTCCTGTGTTGGATAGTGGAGCATATGCGCCGCCGGGGCCGGAAAGAACAAGCCCGTCCAAATTTCATTCTCGAAAAAGCAAGCTTTTTCTGCGAAGAAGATGCAGGCCGCTGCAGCGCACTGCGACTCGCTAAGAGCCGCCGCAAGCGGCGGTTGCTCGCTTGCATGCGCCTGCGGGCGTCATCACTACGTTCGCACGTTTACATGGCGCTAAGAGCCGCTTCGCGGTTGCGCCATTGTACGCCCGCTGCGGCGGGTGTGCGGCCTGAAAAGTGAAATTGATTTTGTTCCGCCGCCTGCGGGCGGCGGAATTCGGTGAAACCCCCAAACCCTTCAGTCTGCAAAAAACGAAGGCCCGCCCAAAAATTGGACGGGCCAAGGCATGATGTTCTGGTGTTTACAAGCGGAATCACACAATCTGAAAGAGATAGAATTTCAGGTAATCGGTCTCCGGCACGTTCCAGAGGATGGGGTGATCCGGGCTCTGCTGGCGGGCCTCGATCTGGCGCAGGGAGACAGCGGCGTCAAGGGCTGCGGCGCGCAGCATGTTCCGGAACCGCTCGTCTGTCATGAAGTGGGAGCAGGAGCAAGTGGCCAGATACCCGCCCCGGGGCAGCAGCTTCATGGCCTTCAGATTGATCTCCTTATACCCCCGCTCCGCCGCGTGCACTGTCTGCCGGGACTTGGTGAAGGCGGGTGGGTCCAGGATAATGAAGTCAAAGTCCCGCCGCCTCTCCTCGCTCATCGCCGTGAGCAGCTCAAAGACGTTGGCGCAGCGAAACTCCATCTTCCCCTCCAGGCCGTTGCGGCGGGCGTTCTCGGCGGCCATGTCGATGGCGGCCTGACTGATGTCCACGCTCA
>JAFVAS010000147.1 GCA_017480395.1 Oscillospiraceae bacterium
CCGCTCCACGCCGCCGACTTCCGGGTGGATCACACCGTCATGGGGGCCCTGCTGCGGGTGGGACTGCCGGTGGCGGCCCAGGACGGGCTGATCCAGATCGCCTTTCTGACCATCACCATGATCGCCAACCGCCGGGGGGTGGACGTGGCCGCCGCCGTGGGCATTGTGGAGAAGTTCATCAGCTTTCTGTTCCTGGTGCCCTCCGCCATGCTCTCCTCCGTCTCCGCCATCGCCGCCCAGAACGCTGGGGCGGGCAAGCACGACCGGGCGCGGAAGACCCTGGGCTATGCCGTCGCCATCAGCGTGGGGGCGGGGCTTGTGTTCGTCGTGATCTGCCAGTTTGCTGCCGCCGACATCCTGCGGCTCTTCGCCCGGGAGGAGGAGCAGGTCATCGCCCTGGGGGCGCAGTATCTGAAGACCTATGTGCTGGACTGCGTCTTCGCCGGGGTGCACTTCTGCTTCAGCGGCTATTTCTGCGCCTATCAGCGCTCCATCCTCTCCTTCGCCCATAATCTGGCCTCCATTCTGCTGGTGCGCATCCCCGGGGCGTGGCTGGCCTCCGCCCTGTGGCCCGACTCCCTCTACCCCATGGGGCTGGCCGCGCCGCTGGGATCGCTGCTCTCCGCCGTCATCTGTGTGGCGGCATACCTGGTGCTGCGAAAAAAGGGGGCGCTTTGAGGGAAACGCGGCGAAAAAAGCTTGCAATCCCGTGGCAGTCTGCTATGATGGGTGGTAAATCTGTTACATAAAGGAGTCTGCTATGAGCCGTAAAGCCGTCGTCATCTTTTCCCTCTGGACCTCGTTTTTCTCCGCCCTGTTCTACTTCCTCTATGGATTTCTCCCCGGCCTCTTTTCCGCGCTGGGTTATGACGGGTTTTCCGCCTGCGGCTGGATCATGTTCGTCTGCCTGGCGGTCTATTTCGGCATGGGACTGACCCCGAAGGACGCCCCCTCCGCCCTCCTCTCCGCCTTCTGTGGGCTGATCTGGGGGCAGGTGGACTTCCTGCTCAACCGGCTGTTTCTGCTGATCCCCCACATCCCCGGTGACCTGGCCATGTTTCTGTCGGTGGTGGTGGGCACCGCTGTCACCATGTATATCCACATCGACCTGCTGAAAAACACCCCCTTCCGGCAGATGCCCTTCGTCTTTGCCGGGGTGTGCCTGACCTTCTCCCAGGGTGGGAGCAACGAGGTGGGACTGGTCACCACCTTCGTCGTCGGTATCGCCCTGTGCGCCATCTGCACCTTCATGATGGGGTTTGCCATGAAGCGGTGGCCCAGGCGGTCCTGACAGAAGAAAAACGAAAAACGCCGTTTCCCGCACAGACAAGGGCGGGAAACGGCGTCAATTTTTTCACAGGATCTCGATGGCCGCGGTCAGTCCGGCCACCATCTGCTCCAGCGTCAGCGACGCCTCGCCGGGCCGGGCCTGCTGGGGCAGCAGGGGGACGTGGACAAAGCCCACCCCGGTGCCGCTGCCCCGGAAGTGGTGGAGCAGGGTGTAGAGCACGTCGTTGCAGACGAAGGCTCCGGCGGAGTAGGAGACCTGGCCGGGAATCCCGGCGGCCTGAATGGCCCGGGCCATCTCCGGCACCGGCAGGGTCGAGAACAGCCCATCCGGCCCGCCGGGGAGGATGGGCTCGTCTGCGGGCTGCTGCCCCGCGTTGTCGGCCAGGGTGGCCCGGCGCAGGTTGATGCCGATCTGCTCCGGGGTGATCGCGCCGCGCAGGGCGGCCTGGCCCACGGAGAGGATGAGGTCGGGCTGCGTCTCCTCCGCCCGAGCCAGCACCCGCCGGGCCGCCGCCCCGAAGACGGTGGGGATTTGCAGCTTGTCCAGCTGACAGCGGCCGATCCGGTCGGGCAGGGCGTTCACCGCCTCCCAGGACGGATTGATGGGCTGGCCGCCGAAGGGATCAAAGCCGGTGATGAGCAATCGCATGGCAAACGTCTCCTTGTTACAAAGTGTGCGCGTCTCGCCGGGCGGCCTAATCGGCGGCCTCGGCCTCGATCTCCGAGATGTGGTCGATGGGGATGACCGCGCCGGTGTCCAGGAGGAGGACGCCGTTCAGCGCGTCGCAGCGCCGGATGCACCCCGTCGCCGTCACATACCTGCCTCCCGACTTCCGTTCGTCGGGCTGAAAGTAGGTGAAGGCGGCGCGTCGGGGTTCCTCGGTCTGCATCAGCCGCACCAACGCGGCGTTCAGCTCCTCCTTGCGGGATTCGTCCAGCTCCAGCTGCACGCTGGTGGGGCGGGCCGCCTCCTGGATTAGATCGTCATAGCCGGTCAGTGCGGCGAAGGGGGAGAACTGCGCCGCCCGGTTGAGGCGGGGCATGGGGGCGCGCTTGGCCGAGACGTGGTGGGGGCGGTCGATGATGTCCGCGTATTTTGATTGGCTCTCTGTCATGGTATTTTCCTTTACGCCTTGTGCCCGCCGACCTGCTGATTGCGCTCGATGGCGGTCGCGCCCTCCTGCAGGCTCAGGCCCCGGACGATGGCGTTCTTTCCATATTTGTCCCGGATGCCGAGCATGGCCTGCTGCATTTTCCGCTCCCGCTCCAGCTCCGCCGCCTCGGCCTGGCGCTGCCGATCCAGTGCCTCCTGATCCGTAAAGAGATCCAGCTGCTCCGCCCCGGGGGCCTGGTGTTCGACCTCCTCCTGGAGGAGCAGATGGGTGACGGCGATGCTGAACCGCCGCACGAGCAGGTGCTCATCGACGATCTGGTCATAGACCTCCCGAACCGCCCGGATGATCCGATGGGCGGAGGAGGTGGGCCGCCCCAGGTTCTGGGAGCCGTGGACGCCCTTCGGCACCTGCCGGCCATACCCGTCGGTGACGATGGCGCCCCGGTAGGTTGCGGCCCGCCCGGGGTCGGAGAGGTTATCTACGTCATACCCCACGTCCAGCACCACCTGGTCGGTGAACAGCCCCTTGCGCACCAGGTCGAAGGAGAGCTGATCCGCCATCTCCTGCACCACGATGCGGCCCTCCGCCGCGGTGTAGGGGCGGGAGAGCACCTGCCCCTGGCTGAGGCTCTTGGACTCCGGGCGGAACGCCTTGCAGTCGGCGATCTCCACCGGCTCCCAGCCCCAGGCGTGGTCGATCAGCAGCTCCGCGTTGACGCCGAACAGGCGGTAGAGCAGATCCTCGCTTTAAAAGCTGCCCTCCCGCCCCTCGGAGCAGCGGGCGACTTCTCCCATGGTGTACATCCCGATGCTCTCCAGCTTGCGTGCGATGCCGCAGCCCACCAGCCAGAAGTCGGTGTGTGGGCTGTGGGACCCGAGCTGTTCCCAAAAGCTCCGCTCAACCAGCTCAGCAA
>JAFVAS010000148.1 GCA_017480395.1 Oscillospiraceae bacterium
TTCAGCATGCGGGATCGGGTGATGGGGGAGGCGGCCTTTGAGACCGACTATCGCTTCAAGACGGAGGATCACGCGGCGGCTTTTGCCCAGATGACCAACGTGCTGGAGCAGCAGGGTTTGCCCACCTATCGCCTCAAAGACCGGGCGGAGGGCCGGGAGGCCGTCCGCATGATGTTGCTGGTGGTGAACGTCTTCTCCTATGGCTTCATCATTCTCATCTCCCTGATCGCGGGGGCCAACGTCTTCAACACCATCTCCACCAGCATCATGCTCCGCCGCCGGGAGTTCGCCATGCTGAAGAGCATCGGCTTGGGGGAGCGGGGCTTCCGCCGGATGATGCACTACGAGTGCATGATCTACGGGGCGAAGGGCCTGGCCCTGGGCCTGCCGGTGTCGCTGCTGATCACCTACATCATCTACCGAGTGAGCAGGACCGCGCTGGAGCAGTCCTTCTATATTCCCTGGTATGCCGTCGTCATCGCGGTGGGCAGCGTGTTCCTTGTGGTCTTTGCCACCATGCTCTATGCCACATCCAAGCTGAGGGGAGACAACCCCATCGACGCGCTGAAGAACGAGGCGATCTAGGAGAAAATCCGCGCCAGTCGGGTTGCATTTTCCCGCCGCATGGGTATACTGGAGGGCAGGAGGTGCATTTGTATGGCAGTCAATGATCGAAAGGTCGCCATGATCGGCCTGGGCTTTGTGGGCTCGGCCTCCGCCTTTGCGCTGATGCAGAGCGGCCTGTTCTCCGAGATGGTGCTGGTGGACGTGGACGAGAAAAAGGCAGAGGGGGAGGCCCTGGACATCAGCCACGGCCTGCCCTTTGCCAAGCCGATGAAGATCTACGCCGGGGGATATGACGATGTGGCGGACGCCGCCGTGATCGTCGTCACCTCCGGCGCGGGGCAGAAGCCGGGGGAGACCCGGCTCGACCTGGTGCGCCGGAACGTGGCGGTGTTCCAGTCCATCCTCCCGGAGATTGCAAAGCGAAACTGTGAAGGAATTCTGCTTGTCGTCGCAAACCCGGTGGATATTCTGACCTATCTGTCCGCCAAGCTGTCCGGCCTGCCGGAGAACCGGGTGTTCGGCACCGGGACGGTGCTGGACACGGCGCGGCTGAAGTATCTGCTGGGGGAGCACCTGAACGTGGACAGCCGGAGCGTGCACGCCTTCATCATCGGGGAGCACGGTGACAGCGAGATCGCCGCCTGGAGCAGCGCCAATGTCTCCGGGGTGCCGCTGGACAAGTTCTGCGAGATGCGGGGCCACACCCACCACGAGGAGGCCATGCGCCAGATCGCCGAGGGCGTGAAGAACAGCGCCTACGAGATCATCGAGAAGAAGCGGGCCACCTATTTCGGCATCGCCATGTCGGTCAAGCGGATCTGCGAGGCCATCGTCCGGGATGAAAAGTCCATTCTGCCGGTGTCCACCGTGCAGCACGGCCAGTACGGCGTGGAGGGCGTGGCGCTGAGCATGCCCGCCGTGGTGGGCAGAACCGGGGTGGAGACGCTGGTTCCCATCGAGCTCAGCGACGCGGAGCAGGCCAGCCTGCGCCGGAGCGCCAGGACGCTCCGAGGGGTGATGGACGAGGTGCTGGGCCCCGATTAAATCTCATATTTTTTGGACAAAACCGGGCGGAAACCGCCCGGTTTTGCGCTGTGTACAGCAAAAGCGCATTACAGCTTTTGTGGGCCGGGCAAACAAAATGAAATTCACATAATATTTTTATTTTCAAACGGGAGAAACTATGCTATAATGCTACTATCCATAATTAGGCGCAGTCTGCGCCCATGAACCATACAGATAGAATTTTGATATGGGAGGCTATTTCTATGAAGAACAAAGTCACCGTCACCATCGCCCAGCGGGAGTACACCCTGATCTCCGACGAGGGGGAGGCCTATGTCAACAAGGTCGCTGAATTTGTCAACGAGCAGATCCGGGAGGTGACCAAGGCCTCCGGCGTCTCCGCGGTGGACGGCGCCGTGCTGGCCGCGGCCAACATTGCCGATTCCTACTTCCAGGAGATGGAGGCCACCGAGCGGCTGCGCCGTCAGCTGAAGGAGGCCCTGGATGAGACTACCCAGATGAAGGCCGAGCTCAGCGAAGCCAAGCGGGAGATCTTCCGCCTGAGCAGCGGCAAGAAGTAATCTTTTTTCGGGAAACGCATCATCATGCTGGAGCTGCTTGCCCCCGCCGGTTCCCGGGAGGCGGTCACCGCCGCCGTCCAGAACGGGGCGGACGCGGTCTACCTGGGCTTTGGGGATTACAACGCCCGGCGCAACGCGAAAAATTTCACCCGGGAGCAGCTGCTGGAGACGGTGGAATACTGCCATGTCCGGGGGGCGAAGGTCTATCTCACGCTGAACACCCTGCTCTCCGACGGGGAGCTGTCCGGCGCGGCGGAGGACGTCCGCTTTGCCTCCGACGCGGGGGTGGACGCCGTGCTGGTGCAGGATCTCGGTGTCGCGGGCATGGTGCGCCGGGCGGCCCCGGATCTGCCCCTCCACGCCAGCACCCAGATGTCGGTGATGAACCTGGACGGGGTGCGCCAGTGCGCCGACCTGGGCTGTGTCCGGGCGGTGCTCGCCCGGGAGCTGCCCGCCGACCAGATCGCCCACATCTGCGCCCATTCCCCCATTGAGATCGAGGTGTTTGTCCACGGGGCGCAGTGTATGTGCTACTCGGGACAATGCTTCTTCTCCTCCGTCGTCGGCACCCGGAGCGGCAACCGCGGCCTGTGCGCCCAGCCCTGCCGGCTCCGCTACGGCTGGGGAGATCGGGCGGATCGGGCGCTCCTCTCGCTGAAGGATATGTCCCTGGCCGGACATCTGCGGGAGCTGGAGGAGATGGGGGTAGCCTGCGCCAAGATCGAGGGGCGGATGAAGCGGCCGGAGTATGTGGCGGTGGTCACCGGCATCTACGCCCGGGCCCTTCGGGAGGGGCGGGAGCCCACCGGCGATGAGCTGGAGCAGCTCCGGCAGGCCTTCTCCCGGCAGGGCTTTACCGACGGCTACTTTGCCGACCGTACCGGACGGCATATGTTCGGCACCCGCCAGGAGGAGCAAGAGCCCAAGGCGCTGTTTGACGCGGCCCGGGCCGACTATGGCCGGGAGCGCAGCCGGGTTCCGCTGACCGCCGACCTGACCATGAGAGGGGACGCCCCGCTCATCCTGCGGGTCACCGACGGCGAACGCACCGTCGTCGCCCAGGGGGAGCCGCCCCAGCTCGCCCGGAACCGGGCCACCACCGCCGAGGAGGCGGAGGGGCGGCTGGCCAAGACCGGCGGCACGCCCTATTCCTTTACACAGATTCATGTGGACGCCGATGACGGCCTGATGGTTCCGGCGTCCCAGCTCAATGCCCTGCGCCGGGACGCGCTGGAGCAGCTGACCGCCCTGCGGGGCGCGCCGCCTGTCCGGCGGAGGGGGGCGTTTGCGCCCTCCGCCCATGCGGGGCCGGTCTTTTCCGCGCCGGAGCTGACGGTCTCCCTGCGCCGGGGGGAACAGCTGACCGAGGCGCTGTTGACGCGCCGCCCGGCGGTGGTTTACCTCCCGCTGGAGGAGGCCGAGGGCTGTGCGCCCCGCTTTGCAGGGGCTGCGGCGCTGGGGGTGGAGCTGTCTGTCACCCTGCCCCGGGTGCTCTGGGATCGGGAGATCCCCCAGGTGGAGCGGACGCTGCGCCGATTGAAAGAAATGGGTGTCACCTCCGCTCTGGTGACCAATCTGTCGGGCATCGCCCTGGCCCGTCGCGCCGGACTGAAGGCCCGGGGGGACTTCGGGCTGGAGGTCTACAACAGCGAGACGAGCCAGGCCCTGGAGGAGCTGGGGCTGGCCTCGGTTACATTGTCCTTTGAGCAGCGGCTCTCCCGGATCCGGGACCAGCGCAAGCCCCTGCCCGCCGAGGCGCTGGTCTATGGCCGACTGCCCCTGATGATCACGGAGAACTGCATCTACCGGGCCCGGGACGGCAAGTGCCGCCGCGGCTGCGAGGGGGAGCAGGCCATCATCGACCGAAAACAGGCGCGGTTCCCGGTGCTGCGGGCCTACGGCTGCCGCAACGAGATCTTCAACAGCCTGCCCCTCTGGCTGGCGGACAGGGACGACTGGCGGCGGGCCGGACTCTGGGCGGGGCGGCTGCAATTCACCGTGGAGACGCCGGAGGCGTGCGTATCCATCCTGGATGCCTACCGCGCAGGAGGGGGTCCGGCTCCGGAGCGCTATACAAGAGGTCTCTATTACAGAGACGTGGAGTAAACTATGAGTGAGACGATACAGATCAAATATTTTTATCCCGATATGGAGCGCCTGGCCTACATCGGCGGCAAGTCGGACTGGATCGACCTGCGCTGTGCCGAGCGCACCGAGCTGAAGCGGGGCGAGTTCAGGCTGATCCCCCTGGGGGTGGGCATGCGCCTGCCCGCCGGGTACGAGGCCCATGTGGTGCCCCGCTCCTCCACCTTCAAAAACTGGGGCATTCTCCAGACCAACTCCATGGGGGTCATCGACGAGAGCTACTGCGGCGACAACGACCAGTGGCGGCTTCCGGTCTATGCCACCCGGGACACGGTGATCGAGGCCGGGGATCGCATCTGCCAGTTCCGCATCGTCGCCCACCAGCCCCAGATCGTCTTCGACGAGGTGGAGCGCCTGGAGGAGGCGGATCGGGGCGGCTTTGGCAGTACGGGGGCCCGATGATGGACAGAATCGTCCTGGCCTCCGGCTCTCCCCGCCGCCGGGAGCTGCTGCACCAGATGGGCATTGATGACTTTGAGGTGCTGGCCGCCCGGGGAGAGGAGACCGCCCCGGCGGGGCTGACCCCGGCGGAGCTGGTGCGGCATCTCGCCCTGCAGAAGGCCCGGGAGGTCGCCGCCCTCCGCCCGGAGGCGACGGTGATCGGCGCGGACACCGTGGTGGTGCTGGACGGGGCGGTGCTGGGCAAGCCGGCGGACGCCGGCGACGCCCGGAGGATGCTCTCCGCCCTCTCGGGCCGCGCCCACCAGGTCTACACCGGGCTGGCGGTGCTGCGGGGCGGGCGCACGATCTCCCACGCGGAGTGCACCCAGGTGCACTTCCGGGCGCTGACGGCGGAGGAGATCGACGCCTACGTCGCCACCGGCGAGCCCATGGACAAGGCGGGGGCCTACGGCATTCAGGGCCGGGCCTGCACCCTGATCCGGGGCATCGAGGGAGATTACTACAATGTGGTCGGCCTGCCGGTGTGTGCGCTGTATGAGGCGCTGGGACGCCTGGAGGCCGAGACAGAGAGAAAGGAACCTCTTCCTTGAGAAATTTTGTACGAAACAATGGTATATGGGTCATGATCCTGGCGTTGCTGCTCACCGCCTTTCTCAGCGTGGGCTCCGTCTTTCTGCCCGGGCTGATCGCCCCGGCCAGCCGGGCGCTGCATGTGCTGGGCACCCCCTTCCGGGCGGTGGCCACCGCCTTTGCCGATCGGGTGGAGGCGGTCTATGACTATGCCTTCCGCTATCAGGCGCTGAAGGATCGGGTGGAGGTGCTGGAGGCCCAGGTGGCGGAGATGGCGGAGGAGAACCGCACCGCCGAGGACGCCCTGGCGGAGAACGAGCGGCTGCGGGAGCTGCTGCAGCTGCGGCAGGCCCGCAACGACCTGACCTTCGAGTCTGCCCGGATTACCAAGTGGTCGGGCAACAGCTGGGAGTCGGTGATGACCATCAGCAAGGGTACCACCAGCGGCGTCCAGCTGAACATGTGCGTGGTGACGGAGAACGGCTATCTGGTGGGCGTGGTGACCGACGTCGGCCCCAACTGGGCCACGGTGACGACGCTGATCGACCCCGGTACGTCTCTGGGCGCGATGGTGGATGAGACGTCGGAGAACGCCATCCTGACCAGCGACCTCGACGCCATGAGCCAGGGCCTGTGCCGCCTGAGCTATGTGGATATGTCCGCGCAGCTGGCGGTGGGGAACACCGTGCTGACCTCCGGCTTGGGGGGCGTGTTCCCCGCCGGGCTGCCCATCGGCACCGTGACTGAGACCGGCGTCACCGCCTCGGGCATGGAGCGCTATGCCCTGGTGGAGCCCCTGGCCCAGCTGAAGGAGCTCAAGCAGGTCTTTGTCATCAAGGCCTTTGACACAGTGGAGTGAGGTGACGGTATGCGCGGTGGCCGAAACGCGGTGGTGAGGTGGCTTGCCTACTCCGTCGCCTTTCTCATCATCTATTTTTTCAGCGCGGGGGTGTTCAGCCGTTTTCCGCTGCACGGTGCGGTGCCGACGCTGATCCCCGTGGTGATCGCCTATGTCGCGGTGCGTGAGGGAAGTGTCCCCGGCGCCGCGTTTGGCATGTGTCTGGGCTGCTTTGGCTTTCTGGCCGAGCGGGGCATCACCCCGGGCATGGTGCTGCTGGGGGCGGTGATCGGCATGCTGGCCGGACTGGTCAAGGAGGGCCGCCCGACGCGGCTGCTGCTCATCAGCCTGGGCTGTGCCCTGGGAGCGCTGGTGCTGACGGAGGGGTTTCACATCCTGTGGATCACCCTGTTCGGCGCGGCGGAGCGGGAGACGCTGCTCCACATCGCGGGGTATGAGATATTGTATTCAATGATCCTGGCTGTGCCGGCCTATCCGCTGATCCGCTTCACCTGGCGGAAGTTCAGCGGGAGCTGACCGAGGAGGAGGTCCCATGGAAGGGAATAAACTGCGCATCCGCACCGGCCTGATCGGCGTGCTGCTGCTGGCCATGCTGGCCGGGTTTGTGCTGCTGCTCTATCACTATCAGATTGTGGTGGGGGTGGATCAGGAGACCACCGCCGCCATCAATACCTATACCACAAAGGAGTCCGTTCCCGCCGCCCGGGGACTGGTCACCGACATCGACGGGAATGTGCTCATCGGCAACGAGACGGTGTATCAGGTCACCCTGGATCTGACCGACGTGGACGACGTGGAGACCCAGGTGTTCATGGTGCGGCGGGTGCTCCAGATCTGTCAGGAGTTCGGCATCGAGTGGAACGACGAGATGCCCATCTCCCGCACCGCGCCCTATATCTTCAACAACACCGACGGGGAGGTCTACTCCTACACCAATGAGGAGACCGGCGCCGTCACCAAGACCCGGCTGGGCCGCATGTGCGAGGCCATGGGCTGGAAGGAGGTCAACAGCGCCTCCGACCTGATGATCGAGATGCAGGACACCTTCGGCATCTCCGGCCTGGACAGCGACGCCACCCGCAGCATTCTGGGGGTGCTCTACTCCTGTTATCTGCGCCGCAACGAGATCCTGTGGACCACCTACGATTTCGCCGACGGCGTCAATATCGATTTCATCTCCACTGTGAAGGAGGAGGGCTTGCCAGGGGTCAGCATCAACGCCACCAGCAAGCGGATCATCCAGACGGATCTGGCCTCCCATCTGCTGGGCAAGGTGGGCTTCATCACGGCGGAGAACTGGGACAAGGGCGAGAACTACAAGGCCCAGGGCTACTCCATGGACGACGTGGTGGGCCTCTCCGGCGTGGAATACGCCTTTGAGCGCTACCTCCAGGGCACCGAGGGGCAGCGCACCATCACCAATGATTCCAACGGAGAGGTCATCGGTATGGAGGACACCCTTTCCGCGGTGGCGGGGCAGAATGTGGCCCTGACCCTGGATATGGAGCTCCAGGCCGCCGCCGAGGAGGCGCTGGCCCTCTATGTCCCCCAGCTGAACGAGGGGGAGGGCGGCGGCGCCGCGGTGGCCATCGACGTCAACTCCGGCGCGGTGCTGGCCTGCGCCAGCTGGCCCACCTTCAACAGCGCCGACATGAGCTATGACGAGGCGCTGGAGTCCCTGAGCCCGCTGTTCAACCGGGCGCTGCAGGGTGCCTATTCCCCCGGCTCCACCTATAAGATGGTCACCGCCACGGCGGGACTGGAGAGCGGCGTCATCACGCCCTACTCCGAGATCATGGACACCGGCGTCATGGATTACTACGGAACCGAGTTCCGCTGCTGGCTCTACCGGGAGACCGGGGAGACCCACGGGATGGAGAACGTGTCCGACGCCCTGCGGGACTCCTGCAATATCTTCTTCTACCAGGTCGGCCTGGACGTGGGCATCGACAAGCTGACGGAGTACGCCCGGGCCTATGGCCTGGGGGTGGACTCCGGCATCGAGCTCACCGAGGCCAAGGGCGTCAACGCCGGGCCGGAATACTCCGAGAGCGTGGGCACCAAGTGGTACGGCGGCAACACCCTGTCCGCCGCCATCGGCCAGTCGGATAACCTGTTCACCCCGCTGCAGATCGCCAACTATGTGGCCACCATGGTCAACGGCGGCACCCGCTATGCGGCCCATCTGCTGTACAGCGTCACCGACGCCGACGGCCATGTGACCCGCTATCAGCCCCAGGTGCTGAACACCGTGCAGCTCTCCGAGCAGAACCTGGCCGCCATGAAGGAGGGTATGCTGGAGGTGGTGCAGCGCACCAGCACCGTCTCCGAGGCCTTCGCGCTGCTGAACGAAAACGGCGTCCGGGTGGGGGCCAAGACCGGCTCCGCCCAGGTCACGGGACAGGAGAACGCCAACGGCCTGTTCGTCTGCTTTGCCCCCTATGATAACCCCCAGATCGCCATCTGCGTGGCGGTGGAAAAGGGCGGCGCAGGATCGGCCACCTCCGTCATCGCGGCCCACATGCTGGAGGTCTACTTCGGCCTGGAGGCCCAGCTCCCCGGGGATATCGAGGGGGACGAGGACACAGCGCTCCCGGCGGATGGGCTGGATGACGATACGCCGGACTACGACGTCCCGGCGGAGCCGGTGGAGGATGAACCCGAGCCGGAGCCGGAGATCGCCGATCTGCCGGAGGAGCCGGTCGTGCCGGAGGAACCGACCCAGCCGGAGGACGGCGTGACAGAGCCGGAACCGGAGCCGGAGACGCCGGAGGAGCCAACCCAGCCGGAGGATGAGCCGGAGGAACCTGAGACGCCGACGGGAGAGGACAATGCGGACTGATCCCGGCGGTTATGTGAGGATGGATTTGATTTGAATGGATTCGATCATGTGACAGACACGCAGATTTTCGACCCCCGCGACGCGCGCTGCAAGCGCCCCTACGGCGCGGTGGAGATGGGCTCCGCCGTGGAGCTGACCCTCCGCCCGCCCCGCACCATGGGCTTCAGCCGCGCCCGGGTCAAGCTGCGCTATGAATTTGACGGGGACTATACCGAGACGCTGGAGATGCCCTGGAGCGGCACCGACTGGGTGCACGACGCGTTCTCCTGCCGGATAGAGCTGGGGGAGTACGTCGGTCTGGTGTGGTACTCCTTCGAGTTGACCGGCTTTCTGGGCCGCAGGACGGAGCTGGGGGAGTACCAGCTCACCATCTACGACGGCCGGGAGCAGGTGCCCGACTGGTTCGGCAAGGGCCTGAGCTATCAGATCCTGCCCGACCGCTTTGCCCGCACCCGGATTCCCGACCCCACCGGCCTGGTGGGGGGACGGACGGTTCACCAGAATTGGGACGACGCCCCCGTCGTCGGCGCGGTGGGCCATACCCGGGAGGGGAAGGACATCTGCAACCGGGACTTTTTCGGCGGCGATCTGAAGGGCGTGGAGGAGAAGCTGCCCTACCTGGCCTCCCTGGGGGTGGAGACCATCTACTTCTGCCCCATCTTCGAGGCCAGCGAGAATCACCGCTATGGCACGGCGGATTACCGCCGCATCGACCCCATGCTGGGCACCAACGAGGATTTTATGCGGCTGTGCGAGAAGGCCCACAGCCTGGGCATCCGCATCCTGCTGGACGGCGTGTTCAACCACACCGGGTGGGTCAGCCGTTACTTCAACGGCGACGGCTTTTACCGGGACACCGTGGGGGCCAGCCAGAGCCAGGACTCCCCCTACCGCAGCTGGTTCCAGTTCCGCCGTTGGCCCGACGACTATGAGAGCTGGTGGGGCATCTACTCCCTGCCCTCGGTGGAGGAGCATGACCCCGGCTATCAGCACTTCATCTACGCCGACCACGACTCGGTGGTGCGCTCCTGGCTGCGCATGGGGGCGGACGGCTGGCGGCTGGACGTGGCCGACGAGCTGCCCGACGACTTTGTCCACGGCATTCACGAGGCGGCCCGCAGGGAGAAGCCCGACGCCGTGGTCATCGGTGAGGTCTGGGAGGACGGCACCACCAAGATTTCCTACGGCGTGCGGCGCAGGCACCTGCTGGGCGGACACCTGGACGGGCTGATGAATTACCCCTTCCGCACCGCCCTGATCGACTATCTGCTGGGCGGGGATGCCGCTGCCTTCCGCGACACCATGGAGACCCTGCGGGAGAACTATCCCCCCTTCGCCTTCTACGACGCCATGAACTCCCTGGGCACCCACGACACCCTGCGCATCCTGACCTATCTGGGCACCGGCTCCCAGCACTACGACTGGAGCAAGGAGCGCCGGGGCCACTACCGCATGACGGAGCAGGAGCGCCGCTGCGGCACGGCCTTGGTCAAGCTGGGGGTTGCGGTGATGATCGCCTTCCCCGGCTCCCCCACGATCTACTACGGGGACGAGGTGGGCATGGAGGGCTTTGAGGACCCCTTCAACCGCTACACCTACCCCTGGGGCCGGGAGGATCAGGAGCTGCTTGCCTGGTTCCGCAGGATGGGCCAGGCCCGAAAGACCAGCGTCCCCCTGCGGGAGGGCGACCTGCGCTGGGGCACCTGCACGGGCGGGCTGCTCTCCTTTGTACGCAGCGTCCCCGGGCAGGAGAACGGCCTGGCGGTGAACCGAGGGGATCGTCCCGCCCTGGCCGCGCTGCCCTGGCACGCTCCGACGGCGGTGGATGTGGATACGGGCCGGCGCTATCTGGCCTGTGATGGCGTACTCCGGGTCAAGGTGCCCCCGATGGGGATCCTCCGGCTGCGCAGCGCCGCGATGTAGAGACGAAACAGCGTGTGCCCCACCGACCCGGTGGGGCACACGTCTGTTTATTTTCGCCTGGAGGTGCGCAGCCGGGCGGAGATATCCGCGAGGGTGGCGGCGGCCTCGGTGTCGCAGCGCTTGGATCGGGCCAGGTCGCCCAGCGACACCATGCCGACCACCGCGCCGTCCTCCACCACCGGCAGACGGCGGATCTGGGCGGCCCCCATCTGACGGGCGGCGGCCCGGACGTCATCCCCGGGGCCGACGGTGATGGGCTGGCGGGACATGATGTCCTGCACCGGTACCCGGCTGGGCTCCTCCCCGGCGGCGACGCAGCGGGTAATGATGTCCCGGTCGGTGACGATGCCCATCAGGGTGCCGTCCTGACGGCAGACGGGCAGCGCCCCCAGATCGTGACGGGAGAGCAGACGGGCGGCCAGCGCGGCGCTCTCCTCCGGGGTGATGCTGACCACAGCGGAA
>JAFVAS010000149.1 GCA_017480395.1 Oscillospiraceae bacterium
CACCAGCAGCTTGGTCTGCCGGCAATAGACGTTTCTCGGCCCAAAGGCACCGACGATCCCCCGGTACCAGCCGTCGGCCAGCACCGCCGTCAGACGGTTGTCCTCCGTCAGAAGGTCTGTGATATCAAAGCTCTGGTACTGAATGCGCCGACGCAGATCCGTGTTGCCGGGCAGAAGAACCCCATCTCCAACCCTCTGGCCGTTGAGATGCAGCTCATAGAGCCCGCAGGCGCTGGCGTAGATTCTCCCCCTGCGGAGCTTCTTCTCCGCCCGGAAGTCCCGGCGGAAGCAGTCCACGGGATAGCGGTGGTTTTTCTCCGGCCTGTAATCTCCGCTGATCCACTTCGCCGTCCAGTCGGATGCTTCCAGCAAGCCAAGCTCGAACCAGCTCTCGCTGCTCTCGCCGGGCTCATCGTTCTCATCCCAGAGCCGGACGCTCCAGTCGATTCGATCCCGGCTGCCCAGGGGCTGTCCCGCATAGCGGATATGAGTCATGGAGGCGGAGGGAACCTTGCCGCTGTCCCACACGACCTCCTCCCCGCGCTTGCAGGTAATCTGATACGCGCTCTGGATCGTGCCGCCCTCGCAGTTCCAGTAGAATCTCGGCCGGATAATGCCCAGCCCCAGGGGCTCGGTCAGGTATTCGGTTTGCAGGTGTATCGCTCTCATTTCAAATTCGCTCCATTCGTGCGGATGATCTCCGCATACGCGCCCCATAAAAACGTATCTGCAAAGGGCATGTCAACGCTCCTTGATCTCCAGCTCCGCCTCGGAACCGGTCTCCTCGTTTGCCACCGTCACATTCAGGTTGATTTTCCCGCACTTCCCGGCCCGGACGATGGCCAGGGCGCGGCCATAATAGGTGGTGTAGGTTCCGGCGTCAAAGCGCTCCTCGGTGCGGGGATTGGCGCTGCCGAAGCCCAGCAGCTCGCCCCCCTCCACGGCGACGGAGAGGGTGCGGTCGGCGTTGGATTCCACCACGCCGTTTGCCCCTTCGATGGTCACGGGAATATAGACCACCTCGCCGGGCCGGATGCGCGCCTTCTCCGGCTTTGCCGCAATGCGCAGCGGCCCTTCGGCGGAGACAAGCTCCCCCCGTCCCAGCTCCCGGCCCGCGGCGTCGTAAGCCACGGCCTCCAGTCTGCCGGGGGCATACTTCACCTGAAAATCGGCCTTGCAGCGCCGAACCTTGGCGCTGCCCAGCTTCTTTCCGTTCAGATACAGCTCCACCCGGGCCGCGTCATAGTAGACCTCCACCGTGGCGGTCCTGCCCTCGCAGCCCGCCCAGCTCCAGCTGGGGAGGGCGTTGGTGCCGCGCCAGGCGGCTTTGATGGGCTTGCCGTCGTGATTGATGGGCCGGACGCAGAGGGCAGGCTGCTCCAGCTTGCCCCAGACCGCGGCGGCCCAGAACAGCTCACCGTTGGGGTCGCCCAGAATATCGAAGGCCCCGGTGTCGGCCAGCAGCCAGGGATAGGGCTTGTTGAAGCCCTTGCCGTCCTCGGTATAGGCCCAGGCGCCGATGCCCGCCTCTCCCAGGTAGTCCCAGGCCGTCCACATGAAAGCCCCCACCAGATAGGGGTATTTCTTCACCATCTCCCAGTTCTGGGCGATGGTCTGGGGGAAGGTCTCGGAGCCGAAGATGACCCGCTCCGGGTGGGCCTTCCCCTCCAGGGGATAGCGCCCGGAGGCATAGTTATAGCCCGCCAGATCCAGCTGATCCAGCGCGGGAGAGGTGGCCGCGTCCGCCCTTTTGGAGTTGGCGGATTTGTTCATCCCGGCCCTCGCCGCCCTCGTCGTAGATGCCCTTCCCCTTGGCGGCGTTGGCGATGATCATCAGGTTGAAGCCGCCGGTCACGGCCCGGTTCGGATCCGCCCGATGCAGGAAATCCACCATCTCCCCGATGGCCTGTAAGCCCTCGGGCTTCGCAGGCTCGGAGACCTCGTTGCCGATGGAGTAGAGGATCACCGAGGGGTGGTTGAAGTCCCGGTTGACCATGGCGGCCAGATCGGACAGATTGTTGTCCCGCCACTGGGCGGCGTAGTCGTATTTGGTCTTGTGGTGGAACCACATGTCCCAACTCTCGTCCATGAGATAGACGCCCAGCGCGTCGCAGGCCTCCAGCATGGCCCGGGAACA
The DNA here is from genome assembly GCA_017480395.1 of Oscillospiraceae bacterium. Lineage (GTDB taxonomy): Bacteria > Bacillota > Clostridia > Oscillospirales > Oscillospiraceae > UMGS1766. The sequence continues at coordinate 2,138 of JAFVAS010000149.1, forward strand.
GGGGTTATGGGCGGAGCGGATGGCGTTGAAGCCGGCGTCCTTGAGCTTCTTCACCCGCCGCCATTCGCTCTCGTCATAGGTGGCCGCGCCCAGGATGCCGCTGTCATGGTGGACACAGCCGCCGCGCAGCAGGGTCTCCCGGCCGTTGATGAACAGGCCCCGGTTCGACCACTCCACCCTGCGGATGCCGAATTGGATCTCCTCGCTGTCCGCGCCGTTGGTGACCTTTGCGGTATAGAGGTGCGGCGTATTCTCGCTCCAGAGCTTCGCGTCGGGGATCGTCAGCTCAAAGTCGGTCCCTTCGCCGGAGACCCCCTCCACCTCGACCTGCACCGCCTGGGGCGACTGGACGCGAATCACGGCGGGGTCATAGGAGACTGTACTGATCTTCACGCTCTCCGGCTCGATGCTGTCCCTGGGGCCCTCCCAGAGCCAGACCGGGCGATAGATGCCCGCGCCGGAGTACCAGCGGGAGTCCGGGTGCCTGACGGCGCACGCCACGCGGATGGTGTTTTCTCCGTCGATCAGATACGCATCGGCGTTCACAAAAAACGGGATATAGCCGTAGGCCGCGCCGCCGGCCTCCTTGCCGTTGATAAACACCTTTGCGTCCCGATACACGCCCTCGAACTGGAACAGCACATGCTCGGCCACGGGGCGTTGAAACTTCTTTTCGTACACATATTCCCCATCGGGGAAGAACGCTCCCGCGCTGCCGCTTTTCGCATTGGGATCGCGCGGCTCATGCAGCATCGCGTCATGGGGCAGGGTGACCGTCTGGCTCTGATACAGCCAGTTGTCATTAAAAGAACTCTTTTTCATTTTGAACTCCTGAAACGCGCACGGGGGCGGCGGCAAGCCGCCGCCCCGTTTCCATGTGAGCGCAGTATTTTTCGCTTACTTCCGATTCCGCTTGGCGGCCTTGGCCTCGGCCTTCGCTTTCTGTGCGGCAAGCTTCGCCTGGTATTTGGCCTCCTCTTCCTCGAAGCGCAGGCCCTTCTTCTCGCACCTGGCCTTCAGCTCCTCCAGCCGCTTGGCCTCCGCGATGCGATCCTGCTCCTGCTGCTCCAGCTCCGCCTTCTCCTCCGGCGAGACGTAGACCTCGCCGCGGGCCTCACACTCCGCCCGGCGGCGGGCGGTGAGCTCCCGGTGGATCTCGGGCAGCTGATCCTCCACCCGCAGGAAGATCATGATGACGGCCATCGCCACCAGCGCGATCAGCGGAATGCCGATATAGGCGAAGGCGATAAAGCTCTGGGTGGC
>JAFVAS010000150.1 GCA_017480395.1 Oscillospiraceae bacterium
GTCATAGCCCAGATAGCGCAGCCGGGGCAGAAAGCCCGCCTCGGCGCACAGCTCGTAGATGGAGGAGTAGAGGGAGGAGCGGACGTGGCCGATGCAGAACTGGTGGTGGCGCAGGTCGCCCATGGAGATGCGCCCGCGCGCCAGCAGGGGGTCGCCGCTGCTCAGAACCGCCGTCAGAAAGCCGGAGTAGAGGGGCTTCCAGGTGATATGCTCCCCAAACACCTGCTGGCCGGAGAGGGCGAAGTCGATGGCCCCGTCCTCCAGGGCCCGGGCCATCTCCTCCGGGCTCATCAGGTGGCAGGTCAGGGAGACGTCGGGATACTGGGTCAGAAAGTCCCGGATCAGGTGCTTGATGAAGACCTCGGTGGCGATGGCGATGGCGACATGGCCCTGCTTGAGGCCGATGCTCTCCCGCACGGCGGCGGCGCTGCTCTCCACGTTGTTGAGCACCTCCCCGCAGTAGGGCAGGAAGACCCGCCCCGCCGGGGTCAGGGTGACCCGGCCCCCCGTGCGCTCCAGCAGCGGCGCCCCCAGCTCCGACTCCAGCTTGGCCATGGACTTGCTCAGGGCGGGCTGGGTCATGTGGAGGTGATCCGCCGCCTCAGAAAAGCTGCCATACTGCACGATGGCGCGAAAATAGCGCATTTGGCTGATTTCCATAAAAAAATCCTCCCTTTTTCTTTGCCTTGTCCTCTATTATATACTATAACTAAAATTCATGCAAGATTGAAATTGTTGCAATTTGACTTATATCCCCGGCGGGATTACACTGATTACAGCGATTGAAACCGGATTTTAAGAGACAGGAAGTAGGGAGTACATGGCTTCTGTACCGCAGGGGCGCTTCCGCGTCACCCTGGTGCTGCCCCGGTGGACGGTGGAGAACGTTTTGACGCTCCTGCCCCGGGAGGGCGGCGCGCTGGAGGGCAGCCTGGACACCCTGGACGGCCATCCGCCGACGGCCTTTACCGACGGGCGCTGGAACAAGGATTCGTTTTTCATCCGCCTCGCCGTCGGCCCCGGAGCGCTGCTGCTGACCGGCCGGGTGGAGGGCGATCAATTGACCGGCACCGTGGTCATCGACGACACGCCGGATCACCTCACCGGAACCCGAATCTGAGCGACTGACCCAATCAACCAAATGCCTATGAGAAAGAGAGGACAATCATGGTTAATCTGCTGCTCCTGTTGATTCCCCTGGCCTTTGTCATCTATGTGGTCTACAAGGGCCTGAACCCCACCTTCAGCATGATCCTCGCCGCCATTCTGGTCTGTCTGGTGGAGCGGATGAACGTGCTGGAGTGCTTCCTCGGCTCCGGCGTCGGCCCCATGGCCCAGCCCGGACTGATGCTGGTCGGCGTCAACACCGCCGTCACCATGTTCCTGCTGAAGTTCCTGGCCGCCAACCTCTTTGGACAGATCATCGTCCACACCGGCGCGGCCCGCTCCATCTCCCGGACGCTGACCAAGGCCGTGGTGGATCGGGCGAGCGGCTTTACGAAAAAGCTGCTGGCCGCCTATGTGTTCATGGTCATCGCCATCATCTTCGGCTTCGGCGGCCTGGACGCCTTCGTGTGCATCTTCACCCTGATGCCCATCGGCATGGAGCTCTTCCGCCAGAACGACATTCCCCGCCGCCTGCTGCCCGCGGTGCTGTTCGCCGGTGTGACCACCGCCGTCTGCTGCCCCGGCACCCCGCTGACCAACGGCAACATCCTGGCTTCCATGTTCTTCGGCACCAGCACCACCGCCGCATTCATCCCCGGCATCGTGGGCGTCATCGTCGTGTTGGTGTGCGACTGCCTCTACATCCGTTCCGCCCTGAAGAAGGCGGAGAAGAACGACGAGCACTTCACCCCCGGCGGCAACATCCGGCCCGCCGACCCCGACGAGAAGCTGCCCAACTTCGTGCTGTCCATCCTGCCCCTGCTGGTGGTGGCCGTGCTGAACATGATCCTGGGCATCGACGTGGTGCTGGCCCTGACCGCCGGTGCGGTGGTGGCCGCCGTCTCCCTGTGCAACTTCATCGCCACCCCGGAGCACAAGATCCAGCCCTATGCGGACGTGATCGGCCAGGGCATCACCGCCGGCGGCATGATCTTCATCCCCATGGCCTTCCAGCAGGGCCTGGCCACCGTCATTCAGGCCATCGACGGCTTTGCCTACCTGAGCAACGCCCTGACCCAGCTGGCCCTGAACACCTCCCCCTATCTGAGCTATGCTCTGTCCGCCACCTTCTCCGGCTTCCTGGCCGGAAACGCGGTGACCGGCATCCAGCTCTCCTCCGGCATCTTCATGCCCCTGATGGGCCAGATCGCCATCTCCCCCGCGGCCATGCACCGCATCGGCTGCTTCGCCATCTCCATTCTGGACACCATCCCCATCAACGCCGCCGTCATCTCCGGCCTGGCCACCTGCGGCCTGACCCACAAGGAGGGCTATATGCCCATCTTCCGCACCACCGTGCTGTATATCTTCTTCGGCATGCTGGCGGTCATCCTGATGTGCGTCCTGTTCCCGGGCCTGGCGGTCTGATCAACTGCATATCGCAGGAATTTACCCACAGAAGCCTTCGGCCGCCGCCGGAGGCTTCTGCCCGATAGACGAACGAATCGACAAATCAGCGTTTTTCTTGGAAAGGCAGGGAAACACAGATGAAACCATTTTTGCACCCGAGGATCGCCGTGGCCGGAACCGGGGCCATCGGCGCGATGATGGGCGGCTGGCTGACCCGGGCGGGGTATGACGTGACCATGCTGTCCGTCTTCCGCCGGGAGCAGGCCCGCCTGCTGGAGGAGCGCACTCGGGAGGAGTGGGAGGACATCCGCGCCGGACGGAAGACCGGGCTGGAGCACGCGGAGGAGTTCAAACCCTGGCCTCCGGGCATCGTGGACGCCTACACGATGGATATGCGCAAGGGGCTTCCCCTGGAGATCGACTTCACCAACGGCGCGGTGGTGGCCCTGGGAAAGGGCTGGGGTGTCCCGACCCCCGCCAATGAGGCGCTGCTCGCCGCCGTCCACGCCGTGGAGCGGGGGGAGCGCGCCGCCGGGCTGCCCCTGATGCGGGCGCTGAGCGCGGCATGTCAAGGTTAAGAAAGGAGCCATCCGATATGAAATATGAACACCTGCTGGAGCCCCTGGTCATCCGGGGCAAGGTCATCAAGAACCGCATGATCTCCGCCAACTCCCTGCCCCACTTCCTCCAGGGGCCGGAGACCTATCCGGCGGAGCCCATCATCACCCACTATGCCAACCGGGCCAAGTCCGGGGCCGCCATCGTCACCACCATGGGCATCAACGACTTCAACGAGGACAAGCACATGCCCATGAACACCGACGGCCCCCATTTTCCCGACTTCCACCTCTACGATTCCCAGAGCCAGAACTATCTGCTCCAGCTCGCCGAGGCCATCCACTTCCACGGCTCCATCGCCTGCATGGGCTTCTTTGTGGCCAGCAACAAGTATCCCATCCTGGTGAAGGAGCACCCCATGGACGAGGGCCATCTGGAGTTCGTGCAGCTGGATTGCCCCATGGAGCCGCTGTTCGACCCGACCCCGGAGGACTATGAGAGCTACCACCGCGCCGCCCGGGCGGCGGTGCGGAGCCTGGACGTGGCAACCATGGAGAAGGTGGCGGAGAGCTATGCCCAGCAGATCGTGAAA
>JAFVAS010000151.1 GCA_017480395.1 Oscillospiraceae bacterium
CATCCGCACGCCTCTTCTCTGTCCCCGCGCAGATCACGCCATATTCCCTTTTTCCGCAAAAAGTGCTGATTTTCTCCCGCAATCGAAAAGTAGTTTGTCAAAAGTACCGCATAAAGAACGAACTTTTTGAGGCAAAAAATCGGCAAAATAATAAAATTTCTGCATTTTTGGGATTGAATTTCCGGAAAGTATGGATTACAATATCGTTAGCAAAAAGTGAGGTGGTTTGGTGCTGAATATCGTGTTGGTGGAGCCGGAGATTCCCCAGAACACCGGCAACATCGCCCGCACCGCCGCCGCCACCCGGAGCCGCCTCCACCTGGTGGAGCCGCTGGGCTTTGACATCAGCGAAAAGGCGGTGAAACGGGCCGGGCTGGACTACTGGCCCATGGTGGATCTGCACGTCTGGGAGAGCCTCCCCGCCCTCTTCGCCGCCCACCCGGAGGCGGAGCGGGATCTGTGGCTCGCCACCACCAAGGCACCCAGGGACTATTCCCAGGCCCGCTTCTCCCCCGACTGCTGGCTGTTCTTCGGCAAGGAGACCGCCGGGCTCAGCGCCGCATTTCGGGAGGCCCACCGGGAAAACTGCATCCGTATCCCCATGTATGAAAACGCCAGAAGTCTCAATCTGGCAAACTCCGTTGCCATCCTGACCTATGAGGCCCTGCGGCAAAACGGCTTTCCGGGCCTGCTGGGCGAGGGAGAGATGCAAACGCTCTGACGCTTCTGACCATACCGACGAAAGGAGATCATCGTATGAATTACAACAAAAAGACCGTCACCGACATCGACGTCAAGGGCAAGAAGGTGCTCTGCCGCTGCGACTTCAACGTCCCCCAGGACAAGCAGACCGGCGTCATCACCGACGACAAGCGCATCCGCGCCGCCCTGCCCACCCTGCAGTATCTGCTGGATCAGGGCGCGGCCGTCATCGCCTGCTCCCACCTGGGCAAGCCCAAGGGAGAGGTCAAGCCCGCGCTGACCCTGGCCCCCGTGGCCAAGCGGCTGGAGGAGCTGCTGGGCCGTCCGGTGATCTTTGCCGCCGACGCCGTGGGCCCCGACGCCCAGGCCAAGGCCGCCGCCCTCAAGGGGGGCGAGATCCTGCTGCTGGAGAACCTGCGCTTTGACAAGGGCGAGGAGAAGAACGATCCCGCCTTCGCCAAGGCCCTGGCCGACCTGGCCGGCGCGGACGGCGTCTATGTCTCCGACGCCTTCGGCACCGTCCACCGCGCCCATGCCTCCACCGCCGGTGTGGCCGACTATCTGCCCGCCGTCTCCGGCTTCCTGATCCAGAAGGAGCTGGACATCATCGGCGGCGCCCTGGCCAGCCCCAAGCGTCCCCTGGTGGCCATCCTGGGCGGCTCCAAGGTCAGCTCCAAGATCGGCGTCATCAACAACCTGCTGGAGATTGCCGACACCATCATCATCGGCGGCGGCATGGCCTACACCTTCTCCGCCGCCCAGGGCGGCAAGATCGGTGACTCCCTGCTGGAGGCCGACTGGGAGGACTATGCCAACGAGATGGTGAAGAAGGCCGCCGAGAAGGGCGTCAAGCTGCTGCTGCCCGTGGACACCGTCATCGCTGACGCCTTTGCCCCCGACGCCAATTCCCAGGTCGTCCCCGCCGGGGAGGTCCCCGATGGCTGGCAGGGCCTGGACATCGGCCCCAAGACCATCGAGCTCTATTCCGCCGCTGTGGCCGATGCTGGCACCGTGATCTGGAACGGCCCCATGGGCGTGTTTGAGTTCCCCGCCTTCGCCAAGGGCACCGAGGCTGTGGCCGAGGCCCTGAGCAAGACCGACGCCATCACCATCGTGGGCGGCGGCGACAGCGCGGCGGCGGTGGAGCAGCTGGGCTATGCCGACAAGATGACCCACATCTCCACCGGCGGCGGCGCCTCCCTGGAGTTCATGGAGGGCAAGGCCCTGCCCGGCGTGGTCTGCCTGCTGGACAAGTAATGCTGCAATCCGAAAACAGATAGGAGTCGATCAAATATGAACAGACGTTACCGCAAGACCATCATCGCCGGAAACTGGAAGATGAACAAGACCGCCACCGAGACCCGGGCCTTCGCCGAGGAGCTGAAGGCCATCATGCCCAAGGCCAAGTGGTGCGAGGTGCTGGTGTGCGTCCCCTTTGTGAATATCCCCGCCGCCCTGAAGGCCTTTAAGGACACCCGCGTCGCCGTCGGCGCGGAGAACCTGCACTTTGAGGAGAAGGGTGCCTACACCGGCGAGGTCTCCGCCGCCATGCTGAAGGATCTGGGCGTGAAGTATGTCATCATCGGCCACTCCGAGCGCCGCCAGTACTGGAACGACGACGACCTGATCGTCAACAAGAAGGTGCACGCCGCCATCGACGCCGGACTGCGCCCCGTGGTCTGCGTGGGCGAGAGCCTGGAGCAGCGGGAGCTGGGCGTCACCAAGGAGCTGATCGACCTCCAGGTCAAGACCGCTCTGGCCGGTGTCCCCGCCGAGAAGATGCGCCACGTCGTCATCGCCTACGAGCCCCTCTGGGCCATCGGCACCGGCAGAACCGCCACCGCCGAGCAGGCCAACGAGGTCAACGAGGAGATCCGCACCGTCATCCGCAAGCTCTACGGTGCCCGGGTGGCCCGCAGCGTCACCATTCTCTACGGCGGCAGCATGAACGCCAAGAACGCCTATGAGCTGCTCGCCCAGCCCGACGTGGACGGCGGCCTCATCGGCGGCGCCTCCCTGAAGGCAGAGGACTTTACCACCATCATCAACGCCGCAAACCAGGAGTGAGGGCATGAAGACACCTACCATTCTCATCATCATGGACGGCTTCGGCCTGCGGGAGAGCGACGTGGGCAACGCGGTGCACGCCGCCAGGACCCCGGTGCTGGACCGCCTCTTTGCCGAAAACCCCTTCTCCCGCCTCTCCGCCTCCGGCCTGGACGTGGGTCTGCCCGACGGACAGATGGGCAACAGCGAGGTGGGACACACCAACATCGGCGCGGGCCGGGTGGTGTTCCAGGATCTGCCCAAAATCTCCAAGGCCATCGCCGAGGGGACATTCTTTGAGAATCCCGCCTACAAGCGCGCCATGGAGCAGGCCCGGGACGCCGGAAAGGCCGTCCACATCATGGGCCTGATGAGCGACGGCGGCGTCCACTCCCACATCGAGCACATCAAGGCCGCCGTCAAAATGGCCAGCGACCTGGGCTGCGACCCGGTGTATGTCCACTGCTTCCTGGACTGGCGGGACGTCCCCCCCCCCTCTGGCAAGGGCTATGTGGCCGAGATGAAGGAGACCTGCGACCGCTACGGCGCA
>JAFVAS010000152.1 GCA_017480395.1 Oscillospiraceae bacterium
GGCAACAGCCGCCCCATCATCCCCGGGTCCAATCAGGACAGCAGTCCGGCGATGCCGTCCCCGGATGGCGCGCTCCGGCTCTGCTCCTGCGCCGGGGGCTCCCCCTCGGTGGATTCCCCGGCACCGCCGAGGCCCCGGGCGATGGCCGCCAGCTGCTCCATCGTCTCCGGCGAGGAGAGAATGGTATTCAATTTGTCCTCAAATTCGCTCAACGCCTGCCACCGCCCTTTCCCTGGGTACGATTCGGATTACTTCAGCTTTTTGCTGAGCTTCTCCAGCGCCAGCGCGCCCTCCCGCGTGGCGGCGAGCTGCCGCGCCAGCTGTTCCAGCGCCGCCGTGTCCCCCTTTTGGGCCTGCTGCGCCGCCTGCTTCATCTGGGCTGCGCCCTGACCCTCCAGCATCCGGGCCAGCGCTCTGGCCTCCGGCGACTCCAGCAGCTGCCGCAGCCGCGCCTGATCCCGCAGCAGCGCCTCCGGTGTGGACGGCCCCTTTTCCTGACTCATATCAATCCCTGCCTTTCCCTGGGTTCAATCCCATTATATGCGCCGTTCGGGAGGATGTGACCGACATGAAGATCCTGGTATTCTCTGACACCCACGGCGACGCCGCCGACATGGTCGCCGTGATCCTGGACCGCCGCCCCGACGCCGTGTTCTTCCTGGGCGACGTGCTGCGCGACCTAGAGGACGTGACCTATGGCTTTCCGGAGCTGCCCGTCTACGCCGTTCCCGGCAACTGTGACTACGCGCTCCCGGAGCCGCTGTCCACGACAAAGCTGGTCTCCCTGGGCGGTGTGACCTTTATGCTGTGCCACGGCCACACCTACGGCGTCAAATCCGGCTACTCCTCCGCCGTCTCCGCGGCGGAGCGCAGCGGTGCCGATGTGCTGCTGTGCGGACACACCCATGTGCCCCACTTTGACGAATACGGCCCGCTGCAGCTGCTGAATCCCGGCTCCCTGCGCTACACGCACACCTACGGGGTCATCACCGTTGACCACGGTGTGGCCCACTGCAATCTCAACAAGATCGAATGAGGAGGGTTCCCCATGCTTCTGACCGTTGACGTCGGCAACACCAACACCGAGTTCAGCCTCTTCGCCGGGGATGAGCTGACCCACACCTTCCGGATCATGACCAAGGCCAACCAGACCTCCGACGAGATCGGGCTGACCGTCTGTGAGTATTTCCACCGCTTCGGGCTGAACCTGGACGAGGTGGAGGACGTGATCATCTCCTCCGTGGTGCCGGAGATCATGTATTCGCTGAAAAACGCGATGGTGAAATATCTGGGCAGGCAGCCCCTGGTGGTCAACGAGGATGTATTCCCCACCCTGGGCTATCTGGGCGACCTCTCCGCCCTGGACGGGCGGGGCTCCATCGCCCACGGTGCCGACCGGAGCGTGGCCTGCATGGCCGCCGTGGAGCTCTACGGCGCGCCGGTGCTGGTGCTGGATTTCGGCACCGCCACCACCCTGGACGCCGTGCGCAGCGACAACGTATACATCGGCGGCAGCATCTGCACCGGCCTGCGCACCACCATGGAGGCCCTGGCCGCCAACGCCTCCATGCTCCCCACCATCGAGCTCAAGGCCCCGGATACCTTCCTGGGCTACGACATCCCCGCCCATCTGCGCGCCGGAGTCGTCGGCGGCTATATCGGGGGGATCGAATACCTGATCCGTCGCACCAAGGCGGAGATGCCGGAGCCGGACGACCAGATCCGGGTGGTCGCCACCGGCGGCCTGTCCCGCATGATCGCCGAGAATACCGACGCCATTGATGTGGTCAACCCCGAGCTGATCCCCGAGGGACTGCTGCGCATCTACCGCAAATACCGGGCATCCCACGCCCCGTCCGGCGGCACAGCGGAGGAGGCTGCGACGTAACATCAAAAATATACATTATATATTATGACATCTATACGGCGAGGCGTTCTCCCGGCGAGCGCGCCTTGCCGTATTCCCTTTTCCCCGGGGATATGCTATAATAGGCTTGCCGAAGCTGCAAGCCGGCATCTGCATGCATTTTATTCGCATAAACATTCAGTTTTGTCCAATTTTTTGCTTTTTTCTTTCATTGTTACATTTTGATCCTCCTTGTGCGGTTATGCCGCAAAAAACAAAATTTTACAAGATTTAATTCCATCTGAAAATGTTTCTATTTTCGCAAGATTTTTCAAAAAGTATCGGAAATTTGTAAAAAAAATATTAATTGGTCAAAAAAACGGTTGACATTTTCCCGTGAAGAAGATATGTTATCATCAGTATCCCTCTGCGTAGATTCAGGAGGCGCGATTATGAGCATATCAAAAGAAATTCTCCACGAATATTTACAGGTCAGCCGACAGATCGTGGAAAGGTTTCGCGTTATTTACGGCAAATTGAACCTCACCTATCCCCAGTCCATTGTGCTTGCCATTCTGGAGTGCGACGGCCCCATGCCCATCAGCGCGCTGGCAGATGCCGCGGGCAGCGCCAACAGCACCATCTCCGGCGTCGTGGATCGCCTGGAGAAGCTGAATCTGGTGCAGCGGATCCGCTCCGAGACTGACCGGCGGGTGATTTACGTCTCCACCACAGATCAGTTCCGGGATCACTTCTCCGAAGTGCGGAACTCCGCCGTGGATCGCTTCACCTTCTCTCTGAAGGACGTCAGCGAGGAGGACGCCGCCACCATTCTCAAGGGACTGCAGCTCCTGCGTCAGGCGGTAAGCGAGGAATAACGCCCCTTTCCCTGGAAAGGAAGGCCCCTCTATGTCCAGAGCATCCCAGCAAAGGTTTTATTCCCCGCCGCCCTACCGGGGCAAAACCCATGCCCGGCGGCGCGTCCCCCGCTTCGTCCCTGTCGCGCTGCTGATCCTGCTTGTGATCGCAGTCATTTTGGGTCTGATTGCGTCCCACCTTCAGCAATATATGGTCTACACCGCCGAGGGCGGCACCATGGTGCTTCCCTCAGACGTTTCATCCTCCGCCCCCACCGCCTCGGAGCCCGCTCCGCTTTTGGCCGGGCTGGATGTGGCGGAGGAGACCGCCGCCCCCGCCATTTCCGCCGTGGACGCCTCCCGTCTGCGGGCGGTGCCCATCTCCATCGATGCGCTGATTGCCGGCGACGCCGCCGACCTGCTCTCCCGCTCCGAGGGCAATGCCCTGGTGGTGGAGATGAAGGACGTCTCCGGCACCCTCTATTGGAACACCGCCCTGCGCTATCCCGGCGCCGAGGACGATGAGCCGGAGGAGTATGAGGAGCCCATCCCCGATATCTCCGTCTCCGGCCGCGCCGACGCCGTGGAGGCCGCCCTCCGCGCCTGTCGGGAGGCGGACATCTATCTGATCGCCGAGATCCACGTCTTCCGGGACGACGCCCTGAGCAGCGGCACCCGCCGGGTCAATAACCTGCGGGTACACGAGATCGACGAGGACGGCGACCCGCGCAACTATCCCTACCGGGACGGGGACGGCCACTACTGGCTCAACCCTGTTATTCCAAATTTGCAAGAGTATTATTCCAATCTTGCAAAAGAGCTGGCTGCCCTCGGCTTTGACGAGCTGCTGCTCACCGACTTCTGCTATCCCGCGGACTGGTCTGACGAGGACGCCGACCGCCCGGAGGCGCTGACCCGCTTCCTCTCCGGCTTCGCCACGGAGCTCCGGGACGCCGCCCCCACCCTTCGCATCGACGTGGAGGTGGAGGCAGATGCCCTCTCCCAGGGGCAAAATCGTTCCACAGGGCAAACAATTTCCGGGTTTTCCAGCGCTTCTGACCGTTTTTGGTGCTGGACGCCCCCCGCCGACTCCGTCCCCCCTTTTGATGAAGATCAGCTCGCCTCCGGCGTGCTGGTGATCGGTGTGGACGCCTTTCAGGGCGGCCTTCTCTCCCCGGCACAGGCACTATCTACAAATTAAATTCAACTTTTTTGTGCAAGTAGCCAAATGTCACTCCCTATGCGGGATTCGGCGGGGTTACTTGCATTTTTCTGTGCAAAATTCCGCAAATGACTATTGCATTTTAATGGGTTAAAGTGTATTATAAAAAGCAGTTATGATAAAGTGGGTACAAATTGGAACTTTGATATTTTTGAAGCAAAAATATCCCTTCCTCTTCCGATTTTTGGCGTCCGAATCCCGGCGCGCCCGCTTTACAGCCAACCAAACGCACCCAGAAAAGGCGGTGAGACAATGTCACTAGACGCGATTAAACAGGTCACCGAGGCCGAGGAGGCCAGCCGTCAGCGCAAGCTGGAGGCGGTTCAGGCCGCAAAACGGCTGGTCGCCGACGCCGAACGCGCGGGCCAGGCCCAGCTGGAGGCCGCCCGGGCGGAGGCCGAGGCCAAGGTCAAGGCCATGATGGCCGAGGCCGAGGCGGACGCCGCCGACAAGGCGCAGCTCATCCGGGCCGACACCGGGCGGGACTGCCAGGCGCTGAAGGCCACGGCGGAGACCCGGCTGGAAAAGGCCGCTGAGTTGATTGTCAGAAAGGTCGTGGACATCCGATGAGCATCGTGAAAATGAAGCGCGTTCGGGTCATCGGCCTGGAGGAGGAGAAGCAGGAGCTGCTCCAGCAGCTGCTCAGCCTGGGCTGTGTGGAGATCTCCGAGCCGGAGGAAAAGATCACCGACCCCCAATGGGCCGCCCTGCTCCGCCGGGACACCTCCGATCTGACCGACTGCAAGGCGGAGGGCTCCGCCCTGACCGCCGCCCTGGACGCCCTCAACCGGTACGCGCCGGAAAAGAAGGGGCTCTTTCGCAAGCGCTCCCCCATCTCCGAGGCGGAGTTCTTCTCCGAATCGGCCAAGGCCGACGCCCTCGCCACGGCGGAGGAGATCAACGACTCCACCCGGGAGATCGCCCGCATCTTCGCCGCCGAGAACAAGCTGGCCGCCACTCTGGCCAGCCTGACCCCCTGGGCGAGCCTGGATCTCCCCCTGGAGACCACCGAAACCGAACAGACCGAGGTCATGCTGGGCACCGTCCCCGCTGCGGCGGAGCTGACCGCCCTCCAGGCGGAGCTGGCCCAGGCCACCGAGCTGGCGACGCTGATTCCCGTCAGCGCCGACAAGGATCAGCAGTATCTGCTGCTGCTGGCCCACAAGAGCGAGGCCGATCTGGCCGTCGGGGCCCTGCGCAGCCACTCCTTCAGCGTCGTGCGCTTCAAGGATATGACCGGCACCGCCGCCCGGAACATCGACCGCCTGAAGGCGGAGCAGCAGGAGCTGGAGCAGGCGCGGCAGGCCCAGGAGGCCGCCATCGCCGCCCAGAAGGACCGCCGCCGGGCGCTGGAGCTGACCCTTGACCGGGTCAACCAGGACATCAGCCGGGAGACCGTCTCCGAGCGGTTCCTCACCGACGGGCGTATCTTCTTCGCCGAGGGCTGGATTCCCGCCGAGCGGGTGGCCGATCTGGACTTCCTGCTGGGCACCCACACCGCCGCCTGGGAGGCCGCCGACCCCGCCGAGGGGGAGACGCCCCCCACCCTGCTGAAGAACCCCAAGTGGATGGACAGCATCAATATGGTGACGGAGATGTACTCTCTCCCCGCCTATAACGGCATCGATCCCAACCCGCTGATGTTCTTCTGGTATGTGTTCTTCTTCGGCATCATGTTCGCCGACGTGGCCTACGGCATCGTCCTCTTCCTGGTGAGCTTCATTATTATCAAGAAGTTCAACCCCAAGAAGACCATGGGCCGGATGTTCCATCTCGGCCTCTGGCTGGGTGCCTCCACCGCCATCTGCGGCGTCTTTGTGGGCGGCTTCTTCGGCAACGCCCTGGAGGTCATCTATCAGAACTTCGTCCCCGGCGGCCTGGACGCCATGCCCGCCTGGATGGCTAAGTTCTGCGCCGGACTGATCGTCAACCCGGTCAACGATCCCATGACCGTGCTGATCCTCGCCATCATCATCGGCTGCTTCCACCTGCTGATGGGCCAGTGCATCCACATCTACATGGGCTTCCGGGACGGCCAGGGCGTGGACGCCCTGCTGGACGTGGTGCCCTGGTGGATCGTCTTCGCCGGCATCGCCGTCGCCGCCCTGGCGGGAACGCCCATCGTGCTGATTCTCGGCGCGCTGGCGCTGATCTGCACCCAGGGAAGGCACGAGCAGGGCTTCTTCAAAAAGCTGTTTGGCGGCGTCAAGAGCCTCTACGACATCACCTCCTGGCTCTCCGACGTGCTGAGCTACGCCCGTCTGATGGCCCTGATGCTGGCCACCAGCGTCATCGCCCAGGTGTTCAACACCCTCGGCGCTCTCCCCCGCAACATCATCGTCTTTATCCTGGTGTTCCTCATCGGCCATGTCTTCAACATCGGCGTCAACGTCATCGGCACCTATGTCCACGCGGCCCGTCTGCAATACCTGGAATACTTCGGCAAGTTCTATAAGGACGGCGGCATTCCCTTCCGCCCCCTGCAATATGACACCAAATATGTAGACATCACCAATAAGGAGGAAAATTGATTATGGATTTCATGTCTAATGCCGGTCTGTACATTGCTGTCATCGGCGCGTCCCTGGCTGTGGCGCTGGCCTGCGCCGGATCTGGTAAGGGCGTCGGCTGCGTCGGCGAGGCCGCCGCGGGCGTCATCTCCGAGGACCCGGGCAAGTTCTCTTCCTGCCTGATCCTTCAGATCCTGCCCGGCACCCAGGGCCTGTACGGCCTGGTCGTCTGGTTCTACGCCCTGTTCACCCTGGGCGTCATCGGCGGCACCCCCCAGACCCTCACCGTGGCCCAGGGCCTCGGCTACTGCTTCGCTTGCCTGCCCATGGGCATCGGCGGCTACATCACCGCCATCGGTCAGGGCCGCTGCGCCGCCGCCGGCGTCAGCCTGGTGGCCAAGCGCCCCGAGGAGATGTCCAAGGGCATCATCATGGCCATCATGGTCGAGTTCTACGCCATCCTCTGCCTGCTGGCCTCCTTCCTGATGCTGCTGTTCATCAAGTGATTCTTCCCCGCGCGCAACAACAGTAGGAAAGGACAGAGATTTATGCAAGGCTTAGATACGATCACCGGGCGCATCCAGTCCGATGCCCAGGCGGAGATCGACCGCATCACCCTGAACGCCGAGCAGGAGGCCGAGCGCATCCGCACCGGCTACGCCGCCATGGCTGAGCGGGAGAGCGCCGACATCCTTGCCAAGGGCAGGCGCGCCGCCGAGGAGCGGGGCGAGCGGCTGGTCAGCGCCGCCAAGATGGAGGCCGGAAAAATGACCCTGACCGCCAAACAGGACATGCTGGATCGGGCCTTTGACCTGGCCCAGCAGCGGCTGCTCCTGCTGCCGGAGGAGGACTATGTCGCCCTTCTGGTCAAGCTGGTCGTGGCCGCCGCCTCCACCGGGACGGAAAAGCTGATCTTCAACCAGTCCGACCGCACCCGCTTTGGCGTCAAGGTGGCCTCCCAGGCCAACGATGCCCTCTCCGCCGCCGGCAAGACCGGAGGCATCACCCTCTCGGAGCAGACCCGGCCAATCCAGGGCGGCGTCATCGTCAGCGACGGCGCCGTGGAGGTCAACTGCGCCCTGGAGACCCTGGTGCGGCTGGCCCGCCCCGAGGTCGCCGGTCAGGTCTCCCAGCTGCTCTTCGCTTAACCGCTATTCCCAACGTCAATTCGCCCCTGCCGCGCCGCGGTTGGGGGAAAGGAGGACGAACCATTGGCGAAAATCAACGATACCGACTATCTCTTTCTCTCCACCCGCATCCGGGCGCTGGAGCGCACGCTGCTCACCCGGGAGCGGATGGATCGGATGCTGGACGCCTCCACCCCCGCCGACGCCGCAAAGGTGCTGCAGGAGTGCGGGTATCCCGAGGTGGAGCAGGTCACGGTGGACAGCATCAATGAGCTGCTGTCCCAGGCCCGGGAGCGCACCTTCGACGACCTCTACCTCTTCGCCCCGGCCCCCGGCATCATTGACGTGTTCAAGATCAAATACGACTACCACAACGCCAAGGTGCTGCTGAAGAGCGAGGCCCGGGGTGTGGACGCCGATCGGCTGCTGGTGGACACCGGGCGTGTCCCACCGGAGCAGCTCCAGGACGCAGTGCGCACCTCTGACTTCCGGGGCCTGCCCGGCCGCCTCTCCCCCGCCATCCAGTCTGCGCGGGAGACCCTGGGCACCACCGGCGACCCCCAGCTCAGCGACTTCACCCTGGATCAGGCCTATTTTGAGGACATGTTCGACCTGGCCCGCGCCAGCGGCTCCGCCTTCCTGGAGGGCTATGTCCGCATCAACATCGACGCCGCCAACCTGAAGAGCCTGGTGCGCACCCTGCGCATGGGCAAGGACGTGGACTTCCTCAAGGGCGTCCTCTTCTCCGGCGGCAACATCGACGTGCGGCGCATCCTCTCCGCCGTCAACGCCGGGGGCGCGGTGGCCGACCTCTACGCCACCTCCCTGCTGCGTGACGCCGGGGAATCCGGCGCCCACGCCATCACCGGCGGCTCCCTGACCCGCTTCGAGAAGGACTGCGACAACGCGGTCATGGCCTATGTCAAGGACGCCAAATACGTCGCCTTTGGCGAGGCGCCCCTGGTGGCCTATCTCGCCGCCCGGGAGAACGAGTTCACCGCCGTGCGCATCATCATGACGGGCCGTCTGGCGGAGCTTCCCGACGACGTGATCCGGGAAAGGCTGCGTGATTCCTATGTATAAGATCGCAGTATTGGGCGACCGCGAGAGCGTCATGGGCTTCAAGGCCCTGGGGCTGGACGTGGTGACCGCCGAGAGCGTGGAGGAGGCCCGCCGGGATCTCCACGCCATGGCAAAGGATCCCGACTACGCCATCATCTATCTGACGGAGCAGTTCGCCGCCCAGATGCCCGACGAAGTGGCCCGCTATAAGGATCAGCTGACCCCGGCGGTCATCCTGATCCCCGGCAAGGACGGCTCCCTCGGCATCGGCATGGAGAACATCAAAACCTCCGTGGAACGGGCCGTGGGCGCGGACATCCTCTGATCCCCGGCGCAACATCGATCTTTTCTTCTGTGCCCCGGGCACAGAGGGCACAGAAGCATGAAACAGATCCCTGCGACATGCGAAACCTCAAGTGAAAGAAGGTTTGAACACAATGGGCAAAATTGTCAAGGTTTCCGGCCCGCTGGTGGTCGCCACCGGCATGGCCGACGCCAATATGTCCGACGTGGTCCGCGTCGGTGAGCAGCGGCTCATCGGCGAGATCCTGACCATGACCGGCGACGCCGCCTCCATCCAGGTCTATGAGGAGACCTCCGGCCTCGGCCCCGGCGCCGAGGTGGTCACCACCGGCGCGCCCCTGTCCGTGGAGCTGGGCCCCGGCATGCTGGAGAATATCTACGACGGCATCCAGCGCCCCCTGGAGGGCATCATCGCCAAGACCGGCTCCGCCAGCATCATCCGCGGCGTGGAGGTGCCCGCCCTGGATCGGGAGAAGAAGTGGGATTTCGTCGCCACCGCCCAGGCGGGGGACAAGGTTATCCCCGGCGACTTCCTGGGGCAGGTGCAGGAGACCCCCTCCATCCTCCACAAGATCATGGTCCCCAACGGCGTCACCGGCGTCGTCGAGTCCATCTCCTCCGGCAGCTTTACCGTGCTGGACACCGTGGCCACCATCCGCCTGGAGGATGGCAGCCTCAAGGAGCTGACCATGATGCAGAAGTGGCCCGTCCGTCAGGGCCGGCCCTATAAGCGCAAATTCAACCCCGACACCCCGCTCCAGTCCGGCCAGCGGGTCATCGACACCCTGTTCCCAGTGGCGAAGGGCGGCACCGCCGCCGTCCCCGGCCCCTTCGGCTCCGGCAAGACCGTGGTGCAGCACCAGCTGGCCAAGTGGTCCGACGTGGACATCGTTATCTACATCGGCTGCGGCGAGCGCGGCAACGAGATGACCGACGTGCTGCGGGAGTTCCCGGAGCTGATCGACCCCCGCACCGGCGAGACCCTGATGAAGCGCACCGTGCTGATCGCCAACACCTCCGACATGCCCGTGGCCGCCCGTGAGGCCAGCGTCTACACCGGCATCACCATCGCCGAGTACTTCCGCGACATGGGCTACGACGTGGCCGTCATCGCCGACTCCACCTCCCGCTGGGCCGAGGCCCTGCGTGAGATGTCCGGCCGTCTGGAGGAGATGCCCGGTGAAGAGGGCTATCCCGCCTACCTCGCCTCCCGTCTCAGCCAATTCTACGAGCGCGCGGGCGTGGTGCAGTGCCTCGGCTCCGACGACCGCCAGGGCTCCGTCACCGCCATCGGCGCCGTGTCGCCTCCGGGCGGCGATATCTCCGAGCCGGTCTCCCAGGCGACCATGCGCATCGTCAAGGTCTTCTGGGCGCTGGACTCCTCCCTCGCCTATGCCCGTCACTTCCCGGCCATCAACTGGCTGACCTCCTACTCCCTGTATCTGGACAACCTCGCCGCCTGGTATACCGAGCAGTTCGGCGAGGCGTACATGGCCAACCGCACCAAGGCCATGCACATCCTCCAGGAGGAGAGCGAGCTGCAGGAGATCGTCCGTCTGGTCGGTCAGGACGCCCTGTCCCCGGCGGACCGCCTCACCATGGAGACGGCCAAGATGATCCGCGAGGACTTCCTGCAGCAGAACGCCTTTGTCGACGAGGACGCCTA
>JAFVAS010000153.1 GCA_017480395.1 Oscillospiraceae bacterium
CCACCGGCTCCGGAGCCGGCATCGAGGAGAACAAGGCCTTCTATGAGGGTCAGAGCGGCACCTGGGCCACCAGCTATAACGACGTGGCCATCGTGGTCTTCACCCGTGAGGGCGCCGAGGGCAACGACCTGAAGATGCAGGACGTGGATGATGACGGCGTCACCCCGATGAGCTCCCTGGCGCTGCACCAGAACGAGAAGGATCTGCTGGAGCTGGTTCGCCGGGACTTTGACAAGGTGGTCGTCCTGCTGAACAGCGCCTACCAGATGGAGGTTCATGAGATCCTCCCCTACTGCGACGCCCTTATGTTCATCAGCACCCCCGGCCATCAGGGCTTTGTGGGCGTGGCTGAGATCCTCCGGGGCACGGTCAACCCCTCCGGCCACCTGGTGGACCCCTACGCCACCAGCTCCCTGTCCGCCCCCTCCACCGTGAACTCCGGCACCGACACGCCGATGTTCGCCAATGTTGACTACATCAACTCCACCATCGGCTCGGATGAGAGCGCGGAGTACATCTCCTTCCAGGCCGAGAACATCTATATCGGCTATCGCTACTATGAGACCCGCTACGCCGATGCCGTTATGGGGAAGGGCAACGCCACCGATCCCGCCGGTGCCCTGCCCGGTGCCACCTCCTGGAACTATGCCGACGAGGTGCAGTTCACCTTCGGCCATGGCCTGTCTTACACCACCTTCGCCCAGACCCTGGATCAGGTGGACGTGGGGGAGGATGAGATCACCGTTACCGCCACCGTGACCAACACCGGCGATGTTGCCGGCAAGTCCGTGGTTCAGGTGTATGCCCAGACCCCCTATGACACCTATGAGATCGAGCACAAGGTGGAGAAGTCCGCCATCCAGCTGGCCGGCTTTGCCAAGACCGACATCCTCCAGCCCGGCGCATCCGAGACCGTCACCGTCACCATCGACAAGTATTTGCTTGCCAGCTACGACTCCACGGCGCATGACGGCGAGGGCGGCTACATCCTCTCCGACGGCGCATACTACCTGGCCATCGGCGATGACGCCCATGACGCGCTGAACAATATCCTGGCCGCCCAGGGCTACGCCGCCTCCAACGGCATGACCGCCGACGGCAGCGCCGACAAGTCCTACACCTGGAACCAGGGCTTTGATGACGACAAGTACCGCACCGGCGAGAACGGCGCGATTGTCTCCAACCAGTTTGAGGACTGCGACATCAACTACTGGATCGAGGGTGCCGGCACCTACCTGACCCGTAACGACTGGGGCGGCACCTATCCCGTCAGCCAGACCACCGTGGAGGCCACCCAGGAGATGCTGGACATTCTGGACGGCGAGTGGTACGAAAAGCCCGCGGACGCCCCGTCCTATACGGAGGTCGCCGCCAACTTCGGCGTGGACTCCGGCCTGAACCTGGCCATCATGAAGGATGTTCCTCTGGATGACCGGGAGACCTGGCTCCAGTTCATCTATCAGCTCCAGCCCGAGGATCTGCCCAACGCCACCGCCGAGAGCTTTGAGTCCCCCGCCGTGGGAGAGCTTTCCCCCGCCTTTGCCGTGGGTGACGGCTGCGACTCCGTGGGCGGCGTCCTGCCCCACACCGTGGAGTTCAACGGGGAGCAGGTCAATCCTCCCACCACCCGTTACTGCTCCAAGATCATCCTGACCGCCACCTGGAATACCGACCTCTACGCGGAGCGCGGCCGGCTGATGGGCGAGGACGGCCTGTGGAGTGGATTCATGATCAACTACAGCCTGGGCGCCGACCTGCACCGCACCCCCTTCGGCGGCCGTAACTACGAGTATATGAGCGAGTGCCCCGTCATGTCCTACCTGGCCGGCATTCCCGAGACCGAGGCCATGGAGGCCACCGGCTCCCACATGGGCGCCAAGCATTTTGTGGGCAACGATCAGGAGTTCTATCGCTCCGGCGTGGCCAGCTTCTTCACCGAGCAGGCCTTCCGCGAGGGCAACCTGAGAGCCTTTGAGGGCGCTGTGCGCCAGGCCAGAGCCGGCGGCATCATGCAGTCCTTTGAGCGCCTGGGCCTCAAGTGGTCCTCCTCCAGCTACGCCATGAACACCATCGTGCTGCGCAACGAGTGGGATTGGCACGGCGCCATTGACACCGACGCCGCCCCCTGCTTCGGCGAATATGTGGACGGCGGTTACCTCAACCACGCGGCTGAGACGCTGGCCGCCGGCACGCAGGAATGGTGCCTTGACGGCGTGGGCGGCCACGGCACCTGGGTGCTCAACAAGGCCAAGGAGACCGACGACGGCAACCTGCTTGAGCTGCTGGTCGATGCGGCAATCAGCTGGGAGTATGCCATCAGCCGCTCCGGCATCACCAACGGTGTGGATGCCAACGCTGTCATCGTTCACGTCACCCCCTGGTGGCAGAACGGCCTGACCGGCCTGGTCATCGGCTCCGGCGTCCTCTGCGCCGCCTCCTGCGTCCTGCTGGTCGTCAGCAAGGTCAAGAAGAAGGAAAACTGAGAAAGGAGAAAGTATTGTGAAGAACAAAGCTATTGGTTTCTACTTCGCTTGTATCGCTGCGGTACTTGCGGTCGTGACCCTGATCATGACCCTGGTGTACGGCGCACGGGGCGGACAGGTCAACACCCTTGTCATCGTCGCCCTTGTGGCAGCCTTTGTCTGTGAAGCGTCTCTTTTCCTCGGTGAGAAGCCCTGGACCGATTTTACCGGCATCATCGGCGCCGTCCTGCTGGCCTTTGCGCTGATGACCGTCCTCTCCGACGGCATCTGGAACATTGCCGAGTCCATCAACGGAATCCAGATGGTCGGTCGGCCTGAGCTGGCGGGAATGAACTTCACGATGGCCGGGGTCAACCTTGTGGCCATCCTGGCCGCGATCCTCTCCTGCTTTACGAAGAAGAGCAAATAAGTTCTTTTCAGAGCGACATAAGGGCTCCGTGCTCTACGGCCGTGCGGGG
>JAFVAS010000154.1 GCA_017480395.1 Oscillospiraceae bacterium
AATACAGGGTGGCGCAGGCGCCCAGGCCGTTCAGGCCCAGGGAGAACTCATAGTTGTCGCCGCCCTGCCCGTCGTATTTGCCGCCGGCGTAAAGCTCGCAGAAGACCAGCTCCCCGTTGTAGCGCTGCTCCGCGTTGTTCCAGTCCACCGGGCAGCCCCGGCCAAAGTCCCCCACCTCCACGCTGTGATCGGCGTAGCGGGTGACGATGATTCTGTCGCCGTGGCCGGCTCTGGCCCCGTCGATGGCGTTGGAGAGAATCTCGAACACCGCGTGCTCGCAGCCCTCCAGTCTGTCGGAGCCGAAGATGACGCCGGGGCGCTTTCGCACCCGGTCTGCCCCCTTCAGGGAGGTGATGGCCTCGTTGTCGTATTGTGTTTTTTTCGCTGTCTGTCTCGCCATAGATGTTGACCCTCGTAATTACATATTAATACATATTATATTATATCTGTTTTGCCCGCAAGCGTCAAGCCGGGCCCTCCGCCGTTTTTTTCGCGGCCGCGCCGGTTCTCCGAAAAAATCCCCTTGGCGTCGGGCTGTCGGTTGTGTGTTTTATGGCAAAGTGGAATGAGTTTGCGCAAAAATCTATAAATTACCACAAAAAATAGTAGCGCTGGCACAACAAATGGTGTATAATGTACATGTGATTGTGCGATCTGCCTGTCAGATCGTCCCGGAGACGGGGGAAAGCTGTATCGTCCATCCGGCTCCGGAAACCAGAAAACAAGAAAATGTGAGGTAGTGAATCGTGGGAAAGGTAAACCTTTGGATCGATAACGTCCAGGTCACGGCAGAAGAGGGGACCAGCGTCCTCAACGCCGCCCTGGATGCGGGGATCTATGTGCCCCACATCTGCTCCCATCCGGACTTGAAGCCGCAGGGCGGCTGCAAGCTCTGCGTTGTGGAGATCGATGGCGAGGACGCGCCTCTGACCTCCTGCACCACCACGGTGGCGGAGGGGATGCGCGTCAAGACCAAATCGGAGCAGTTGGACCGGCTGCGCCGGGCTTCCATGAACTTCATGTTTGCCGGCCATCCCGGTGACTGCGGCGGCTGCCGCAGCTTCGGCAACTGCGAGCTGCAGGCGCTGTTCCAGTATCTGAACGCCAGCGTCAACCCCAGCATGCGCCATGTCACCAAGAAGACCACCAAGATCAACACCATCAACCCCCTCATCGACCGGGAGATGGAGCGCTGCATTCAGTGTGGCCGCTGCGTCCGGGTCTGCCAGGATGTCCGGGGCGTCAAGGTGCTGGACTACCAGAAGAAGGACGGCGAGACCTACATCGGCACCGAGAACGACCTGCCGCTGGATGCCTCCGCCTGCCGGTTCTGCGGCGCCTGTGTCGAGGTG
The DNA here is from genome assembly GCA_017480395.1 of Oscillospiraceae bacterium. GTDB lineage: Bacteria > Bacillota > Clostridia > Oscillospirales > Oscillospiraceae > UMGS1766. The sequence goes on from JAFVAS010000154.1 coordinate 1,353, forward strand.
TGTCCCACCGGCGCGCTCCAGGATCGGGAGGGCACCTTCCGCAAGGATCTGCGCCGGGAGGAGGCTTTGATTCCCTGCACCGCCGAGTGTCCCGCCAGCATCAACATCCCCCAGTACATCCGTATGATCGCCGACGGCAACTATGACGCCGCCGTCGCCACCATCCGGGAGAAGGTTCCCTTCCCCATGTCCCTGGGCTATGTCTGCACCAGCTACTGCCAGAAGAAGTGCAAGCGCAACGGCCTGAACGGCGCGGTGGACATCAAGGGGCTGAAGCTCTTCGCCGCCAAGCACGACGAGACCCAGTCCTGGCGCGCCAAGTACGTCAAGACCGCTCCCCCCACCGGGAAGAAGGTCGCCGTGGTCGGCGCCGGCCCCGCCGGTCTGACCGCCGCCTACTATCTGGCCAAGAAGGGCCATGACGTCACCCTGTATGAGCGCTATCCCACCTGCGGCGGCATGCTCAGCTATGGCATTCCCGCCTACCGCATGCCCCGGGAGGAAGTCCAGAAGGAAGTGGACATCATCGCCGAGACCGGCGTGAAGATCGTCCCCAACACCACCATCTCCGATGTGGTGGCGCTGAAGGCCGACTTCGACGCGGTGCTGGTCACCGTGGGTGCCTCCGGCGGCAAGATCATCCCCGTGGCCAACAACAACCCCGCCCAGGAGGCCACCGCGCTGGATGTGCTGCGGGACATCTCCATGGGTCTGGAGACCACTCCCAAGATCGGCCCCGGTACCAAGCTGCTGGTCTATGGCGGTGGCAACGTCGCCTATGACGTGGCCCGCTCCGCCGCCCGCCTGGGCGCTCAGGTCAGCGTGGTCTGCCTGGAGAGCCGCGAAAAGGGCCAGATGACCGCCGACGACGAGGAGATCGATCAGGCCGCGGAGGAGGGCGTGAAGCTCTACTCCGGTTACTCCAACACCGGCTTCTCCCAGGACGAGAACGGCAACGTCACCGGCCTGAACTGCTTTGCCATCTCCGGCTTCAAGTTCGGCCCCAACGGCCTGGAGGTCGATCCCATCCCCGGCACCGAGGTCTTTGTCCCCTGCGACGTGGTGGTCTACGCCTCCGGCCAGAAGACCAACCTGGACGCCGCCTTCGGCCTGGAGCTCAACCGCCCCGGCTATCCCATCGATCCGGAGACCGGCAAGTCCGGCTTCAAGACCAGTGTGGAGGGCGTCTACACCGCCGGCGATGTCATCACCGGCACCAAGAGCGTCATCTCCGCCATCGCGGGCGGCCGTGACGCGGCGGCCCAGATCGACCTGATCCTGGGCGGCGACGGCAACATCGAGGAAAAGCTGGCCGACGTGCCCGAGGGCGATCCCTACATCGGCCGGATCGAGGGCTTTGCTGAGGAGCCCCGGCAGCACGCCAACATCACCCCCTGCGAGGAGCGCCGCTGCTCCTTTGTGCGCGTGGACAACAACTTCACCGAGGAGCAGGCCAAGGCTGAGGCCGTCCGCTGCCTGAAGTGCCCGCTGCGCCTCCAGCTGCACCGCACCAAACTCTGGACGGAATATTGAGAAGGGGGGAGCAAACAAGATGAAGAGAATTTGTGAAGTCACTGCGGAAGGTCTCCCCACCATTGAGGAGATCGTCCAGAATCCCTCCGGCGGCTGCCCCGTCTGCCAGGCGGCCCGGCTGGCCCGCAAGGCCCACGCCGCCACCTGCGGCCACGGCACCTACTGCCGCGACGGCCTGTATCAGCTCTACCTGATCCCGGAGGATATCTCCATGGGCCGGGGCAGCGTGGAGGATCTCGACCTGCTGAAGGATATCAGCGAGCTCATCATCACCGGCAACGAGTGCGAGATGAGCGTCCGCACCGCCGAGCTGATCAAGGCCTCGGTGGAGAACCATTATGACGAGTGGTATGACCACCTGACCCGGAAGCGCTGCAAGGCGATGGAGTGTCCGGCGGGCTTTACCCTCTATATCGACCCCGCCACCTGCACCGGCTGCGGCAAGTGCATTGCGGCCGCGCCCCAGGGTGCGGTGGCCGGCGGCGACGGTATGATCCACGTCATCAAGAAGGACCTGCTGGAGCTGAAGACCGGCACCTTCGAGGCGGTCTGCCCGGTGGGCGCCATCAAGAAGGCCGGACTGGTCAAGCCGCCCGTCCCCGCCGAGCCCGTCCCCGTGGGCTCCTTCGGTGCCGGTGCCGGCGGCGGAAGAAAGCGCAGGAGAAACGCCGCGCCCAGGGTCACGGAGACCCCGGCGGCCGCACCCGTGAGCGCCAAGCCCGCGGAGCAGCCCAAGCCCGCGGTCAAGACGGAGGTCAAGGCCGCCCCCGTGGTGGAGGCCCCCAAGGCGGTTGCGCCGGAGGCCCCCGCCGAGAAGAAAGTGATGAAATCCAGCGCCGTCGTCCGGCGGCACAAAGCCAGAAATAATGGAGGGAATGATAATATGATCCAGATGGAAGCGGATGTCGTCGTCATCGCCTGTGGTATGTCCGGTCTTGCCGCCGCGACCCAGGCCCAGGAATCTCTGAATGCCACCGGAGGCGGTAAGGTCATCGCCTTCGAGAAGAGCGGCACCACCGGCGGCGCCGCCAACATGGGCATGGCCTTCCTGGCCTTTGAGTCCCAGCTCCAGAAGGAGACCATGACCAACGACTTCACCAAGGATGACGCCTTTAACTTCTTCATGGAGTACACCCATTGGCGCAGCGACGCCAAGACCGTCCGCCGCTGGTTCAACATGTCCGCCAGCACCGTGGAGTGGGTGCAGAAGATGGGCGTTGAGTTCCTGGGCGTCTACAAGTACTTCAAGGACTCCCATGCCACCCAGCACATGGTCAAGGTGCCCGGCACCACCAAGCCCACCGAGCGCTGCGCCTCCGTCATGATCAAGAAGATCACCGAGTACGCCAATGAGATCGGCGTGGAGATCCAGTTCAACACCGCCGTCAAGGAGATCCTGACCGGCTCCCAGGGCCAGGTCCGGGGCATCATCGCCGTGGACAGCCAGGGCAACGAGATCGAGTGCCTGTGTAACGCGGTCATTGTGGCCACCGGCGGCATGGGCAACAACGTCGATATGATCGAGCAGTACATGGGCTGGAAGTGGGGCGTCGATATGTTCACCTTCCGTATCCCAGGCATCGACGGCGACGGCATGAACATGGTCTGGAAGCTCGGCGCCAAGAAGGCCCCCGTCAACATGGAGGTCACCTACAACACCCCCGGCACCACCGACGTCTTCAAGACCCTGTCCGAGGTCATGCGTCAGCCCAACCTGCTGGTCAACCTGGATGGCAAGCGCTTCTTCAACGAGGAGCACATGGACAACACCACCTACACCGGCAACTCCCTGCTCCAGCAGAAGCGCCACATGGGCATCTCCATCATCGACTCCCGCATCGTGGACTACTACAAGGAGCACGGCCTGGACTACATCACCTATCACCACGATATCAAGACCATGGACAAGTGGGAGTACGAGAAGGAGCTCTACTTCTCCGGTGCCAAGTCCGCTGCCGAGAACTCCGTCTTCGCCTCTGACGACAAGGAGGTCTCCTACGGCGAGATCGAGGAGCGCAACTTCTTCGAGTGCCAGTCCATCGAGGAGATCGCCGAGGTCACCGGCTGCAACCTGGCCAACCTCCGCAAGACCATCGAGGAGTACAACGCCATGTGCAACGGCTGGGGCAATGGCTATGACTGGCAGTTCTGCAAGGATCACCGCTTCCTGAAGCCCATCACCACCGCCCCCTTCTATGTGGCCAAGCACTTCCCCTCCGGCTATGGCTCCCTGGGCGGCATTCAGGTCAACGAGAACATGCAGGTGCTCAACACCGAGCTGGACCCCATCCCCGGCCTGTACGCCTGCGGCACCGACGCTGCCACCGTCTTTGCGGATTCCTACTGCTTCTACAACCCCGGCTCCACCATGTCCTGGGCGCTGAACTCCGGCCGTATCGCCGGTATGGAGTCTGTCGGCTACATGGATTCCGACGAATTTATCGATCCCGAGGAATAAGCCTGCCCAAGCGTAAAACGCAATCAGATCAAAACGAACAGCCTCCCGGCCGAATTTGTGGCCGGGAGGTTGTTTCAGTGCTGAAAAAAGATTCGCATATGGAATGTTCTTGTTGATTGTGCCGTCGAATTGTGCTATGCTAGGCAAAGAAAAAGGAGGTATATTTCCTGATGTATAATCGTGCAGCAATCAAAAAACAGGCCAAGGGACTGGTTATGACCGGCAACCCCGCCGCCTGGATCGTGACTCTGATCTATCTGATCGCCACCAACTGGGTGGTCACCATCATCTCCCAGCTCAGCCCCTTTGCCCGGGTCACCGCGGTGATGGACGAGTGGGTTCAATTCGTGGGCATGAGCGGCGGAGAGATCACCGAGGGGATGATGAACGCCATGACCCAGGAGATTCTGTCCACCTTCCAGGGCGTGGGCGCCAGCGTGGCCCTGCTGCTCCTGCTGCTGGCCGGGTTCTACACCTCGGTGGTGTCCATCGGCTACCGGAGCTACTGCGTCTCCCGGATGCGGGGGGAGGACCCCGGCACCCAGCCCCTGTTCTCCAAGTTCGGCATGGCTGCCAAGGTCATCCTGTTGGACATCCTGACGTTTGTCTTTATCTATCTGTGGTCCATGCTCTTCGTCATTCCCGGTATTGTCGCCGCCTATCGCTACAGCATGGCCCCCTACATCCTGCTGGACAATCCGGAGATCTCTCCGCTGGAGGCCATCCGCCGCAGCAAGAAGATGATGGCCGGGCACAAGGGGGAGCTCTTTGTCACCGAGCTGTCCTTCTTCGGCTGGGGCCTGCTGGCGGGCATCGTGGAGTCGATTGTCGGACGCATCTTCTCGGCTTTTGGCTCCTCGACCGTCACGGTCATCGGGGAGACCCTCGCCTCCACCGCCGTCGGCATGTTCCTGACCTGCTACATCATGCTGACTGTCGCCGGATTCTATAATTTCCTGCTGGGCAACAGCGCGCCCCCGGTGGAGGAGCGGCACTTCGAGCCCACCGACCCCTTCGGCGGCAAGACCTTTGACGACGACTGGATCAAGTAAACAACCAGAGCATCCAAATATAAGGCGCTTCGATCTGCGGAGCGCCTTATTTTGTCCCGTTGCTTGATTTCAGCGATAAAAAGTGGTAAAGTAACACCAGCACATACAGAACCGGGGAATGGGGGAATCGCGGTGAAAAAAACCATCGTTGTGATCGGACTTGGCCTGATCGGCGGCTCGCTGGCTGCGGCGCTGAAGGGTTTTGAGGACTATGAGATCGTGGGCGTGGTGCGCCGCCAGGAGACGGCGGATTACGCCCTGGAGCACGGGATCTGCGACCGGGTGACCCTGGACGCGGGGGAGGTGATCCCCCAGGCGGACGTGACCTATCTCTGCACCGCCCCCGCCACCGTCATCGCCTATCTGCGGGAATACAAGGACGCCTTCCAGCCGGGCAGCCTGGTCACCGACGTCTGCGGCATCAAGACCGCCATTATGGAGGCCGCCTCCGTGCTGCCGGAGGGAGTGGACTTCATCGGCTGCCACCCCATGGCGGGCACCGAGTTCTCCAAGATCGAGAATTCCTTCCCGGAGCTGTTCCGGGGCAGCCATTTCATCATCACCCCCCGGGAGACCAGCACCCAGGCGCACATTGACCTGATGGGCCGCATTGCGGACTACATCGGCTGCTCCGACCTGGTGAGCACCACCCCGGAGCGGCACGATGAGATCATCGCCTACACCAGCCAGCTGATGCACATCATTGCCCTCTCTGTCTGCGACGATGCGGAGCTCTTCCAATGCAAGGGCTTTGAGGGCGGCTCCTTCCGGGACTGCACCCGGGTGGCGGCGCTGGACGTCCCCCTGTGGAACCAGCTGCTGACCCTGAACGCCGACGCCTTGACCCGGGTGGTGGTGCGGCTGGAGGAGAATATCCACGCCTACCGGGTGGCGCTGGAGCACCACGACTATGAGCGGGTCACCGCCAAGCTGCAATACTCCTCCGACCGCAAGCGGCGGATGAACCTCCCCGGGCCCGGACAGGTGCGGCTGGAGTACGATTTCAAATAAGAAAATTTAAAGCGGTCACGATCCTTCAGATCGTGACCGCTTTTCTATGCGGCGAAAGCCCGGTGTCCAGCAGGGGCAGCACGTTGATGACCGGCTCCTCATAGGGGTGGGCGGCGCGGACGGCGGCCATGGTGGCGCGCAGGCGGCTGCGGCGGCAGCACACCTCGATCTTGATCTCCTCCGCCTCGCACAGCTCCCACGGTGTGCCCAGATAGGGCGTCGTCCCCTCCAGGGGCCGCCAGCAGGAGCGCACCCGCGACCAGCTCAGGCAGCGGTCATAGGCCCCGATGTGTCCGGCGTCCCGATCGAACAGCGCATCGCGCACCGCGTCAAAGGCCTCCTCCGGCACAAAAATCTCCAGCTTTACATATTGAATCTCCATGGGGCACCTCCTGTGCTGCCACCACCATAACATATCCGCCTGTCTCCGTCAAGTTATGCTTGCATTCAAAGATAGTATATCCTATAATGTTGCTAGGATAAAAAACAAAGGAGGAATCCCCAATGAACGCAATTTTGGAATGCCTGAAGACCCGTCGGAGTGTCCGCACATTTCAGGACAAGCCGGTGCCCCGGGACGTGCTGGAGCGCATCCTGGAGGCGGGCACCTACGCCGCCACCGGCATGAACAAGCAGGATCCCATCATCCTGGCCGTGACCAACCGGGAGGTGCGGGACAAGCTGTCCAGGATGAACGCCCAGGTCATCGGCAATGAGGCGATGGACCCCTTCTATGGCGCGCCGGTGGTGCTGGTGGTGCTGGCGGACAAGAGCTGGCCCACCTATGTGAAGGATGGCAGCCTGGTGATGGGCAACCTGCTGAACGCCGCCCACGCCGAGGGGCTGGCCAGCTGCTGGATTGACCGGGCCAAGGAGGAGTTTGAGACCGAGGAGGGCCAGGCCATCCTCAAGGAGCTCGGGATCGAGGGCGAGTATGAGGGCGTCGGCCACTGCATCCTCGGCTATGCGGACGGCCCGGAGCCGGAGGCCGCCCCCCGCAAGGAGAACTATATCTACTATATCGACTGATGGTCCGTCCAGGAGTGGGAGGAGTGACCATACTGTGTCACGGAGGAGGAAACACAGAGCATGCTTTCGTTTATTTTCGGTTTGTGTCGTCTGGTTTATCACTATGTGCATAAGTTTGCTGGATTTTTTATCCGAGCTATTGTGGCAATTCTCACAAAATTGACGAAATTGATCGCTCCTGGTGACCCAAACAAACGAAGTCTGTTTTTTCTGTGTTTCCAAATCGTCCAGATCATTCTGATCGGGATTGCCTTCTCATTGAGCGCTGACCGATATGACCTGTTTGTGAACATCTGGTATACGACGCCCCCGGGGAGTGTGGTAGGAGTGCTGAATATGCTCAACCGTGAGTTTCAGGGTACGTTGTCAGATGTCTTTTTGGGCGATCAGATCACCTGGGTTACGGTGGGCATTCAGACGGTTTTTGTGGAGTGGTACTCCGGGATTGTTGAGAGATTTGAGGAAAATAGACTGCTCAAGGTCTTATACCTGACGATCTTCACCTTTACAATTGGTGTGGGACTGACCGCCTTCATCCGCTTTCTTTTCGGTGAGAGAGGTGTACTTGGTCTGATCCGTCAAGGCTCCGTTCTGTATCAGGTTGT
>JAFVAS010000155.1 GCA_017480395.1 Oscillospiraceae bacterium
AATGATACCATACCCGCTGTGCGTCTATGGTATACGAGACCCGCACCGTCGAGGTGGGGCGCCGCGGCCCTGGGGCCGATTGATTTGCACCCCCCGACAGACAGAAAGATGGGAATACCGTGACACAACAGAGCAGAGATAGAAGCAGAAACGGAAACAGAAGAGCCAGTGGAACAAGAGGGAGGAGAAGGCGAAAGAGACAACCCCGTCCATCCGCCGCGGCGCTGATCGCAGCGGCGGTTTTGCTGTTTGCCCTGGTTGCGCTGGCAGTCACCCGGTGCACGCCCCGGAGGACGGAGATTCCCCAGACCCGGGCGGACACGGCTTTTACGGTCTGTGTGGACGCCGGTCACGGGGGCAGCGACAACGGCGCATCATGGGAGGGGCGGCTGGAGAAGGAGGACAACCTCCGGCTGGCCGAGGCGCTGAAGCAGGCGCTGGAGGATCGAAATGTGGGGGTCATCATGACCCGCAGCGACGACAGCACGCTCTCTCTGGAGGAGCGGGTGGAGATCGCCAACGCGGAACAGGCCGACCTCTTCATCTCCCTGCACCGCAACGCGGCGGAGGCGGGCAACGGGGTGGAGCTCTGGGTGGCCCAGGGGGTCTCCGAGCCGACCTGGGACTATGCCGAGGCGCTCCGCGCCGCCCTGGTGGAGGTCGGGGTGCAGAAGGACCGGGGCATCCGCTCCGGCACCCAGAGCGGCAACGGCAGCTATTACGTCCTCCGCAACACCACCATGCCCGCCGTCCTGGTGGAGATGGGCTTTATGCAGGACGGGGAGGACAACCGCCTGTTTGACGACAAGCTGGAGGACTATGCCGCCGCCCTGGCGGAGGCGGTGGTCACCTACTGGCAGAGCGACGAATGATGGGAGCAGAACAGAGCCGATGAGCAAGACCAGAATCTATGATCTGACGCAGGGGCCGATCACCGGCACGCTGCTGCGCTTCACGCTGCCCTTTCTGGGCTCGTCCCTGCTGCAGTTTCTCTACGCGGTGGTGGACATGATCGTGGTGGGCCGCTTCTCCGACTCCGCCGGCATCGCCGCCGTCAACAACTCCAGCCAGATCATGCAGCTGGTCACCAGCCTGGTGTGCGGCATCGCCACCGGGGGCACCGTGCTGCTGGGGCAGTACATCGGCGCCCGGCAGGAGCGGGAGGCGGGAAAAATCGTCGGCAGTCTGATCTGGCTGTCCGTGGCCCTCTCCGCCGTCATCACCGCCGGGCTGCTGCTCTTCCGCCGGGGCATCGTGGCGCTGATGCAGGTGCCCGCCCTCGCGGTGGAGCCTGCGGTGCAGTATCTCTCCATCTGCGGCGTGGGGACGGTCTTTATCGTGGGCTATAATATGGTCAGCAGTGTGCTGCGGGGCATCGGCGACTCCAAGCGGCCCATGTACTTCATCGCCATCTCCTGCGTGCTGAATATTCTGGGCGACCTCGCCCTGGTGGGGGGCCTGCATCTTGGCGCGGCCGGGGCGGCCATCGCCACCGCCGGAGCCCAGGCGGTGAGCTTTCTGTGCGCCCTGATCGCCCTGAAACGGGGCGGGCTGCCCTTTCCCGTGGCGCTGGCGCTGGACTGGCGCAAGGCGGTTCATATTCTCAAGGTGGGCGTTCCGGTGGCGCTGCAGGATCTGCTGACCACCCTGTCCTTTATCATCATCACCGTTGTGGTCAACCGCATCGGCCTGGAGCAGTCCGCCGCCGTGGGCGTGGTGGAGCGGCTGATCGGCTTCTCCATGCTGATCTCCGTCGCCTTCTCCCAGGCCATCGCCGTCTTCGCCGCTCAGAACATCGGCGCGGGGCAGGGGAGCCGCGCCCGCCGGGGGCTGTGGATTTCGGTGCTGGTCTCCCTGGGGCTGACCGCCTTCTTCTTCGCCGCCATGCAGCTTGTGCCCGGCCTGCTGGTGCAGATCTTCACCTCCGACGCCCTGGTCATCCACCACGGCGCTCTCTACCTACGCACCTACGCCTTTGACGCGCTGATGGTCTGCCTGGTCTTCAACCTCAACGGCCTGTTCAGCGGCTGCGGCCACACCGGCTTCACCTTCTTCAACTGCATTTTCTCCACCTTTGCCGTCCGTATTCCGCTGGTGATCTGGTTCTCCACCTGGCCGGGGGTCACCATGACCCATATCGGCGTCGCCGCGCCCATGGCCTCCCTGGTGCAGGTGGCCATTCAGCTGATCTATTACCGCACCGGCCGCTGGCAGGCGGCGGTCATCGGCGGCGGAGAGGAGGCAGCGGGATGAGCCTTCCTGTAATGCTTCTGCTGGCCTATCTGGCGGCGGTCAACCTGATCGGCTTCAGCGCCATGGCGGTGGACAAGCGCCGCGCCAAGGCGGGGAAGTGGCGCATCCGGGAGCGGACGCTCTTCCTCTGGGCGCTGCTGGGCGGGAGCCTGGGCAGCGTTCTGGGCATGTTTCTGTGCCGGCACAAGACCCGGCATTGGTACTTCCGATTCGGCCTGCCGTTGATTCTGGTGCTCCAGCTCCTCCTGCTGGCGTGGCTCGCCCTGGGTCACCCGATCCCTCCCTGTAAGATCGGCGGGTGAGCGGGGGACAGCCGGTGCTGATTATAATGGTTAGTTATAACTATCTCCGTGCAAGATGGGAAATCCACCCCGTCTTGCACATTTTTTATGCGAAAAAGTTATAACTCTTTGGATTGTATTTTTTAAAAGTGGTTGCGAAATGTGCAGGGAAATAGTATAATAGCTTTGACCCAAAATTATTTGAGAAAGGAAGGGATTCGTTTTGAGCAGACTCTCTCTGGTGACTGAAAGCCGCGCGGAAACCGTGGTTGAGGGCCTCTATAAAGACATGGAGCGCCGCATCTCCGCCAGCCCGACGGGACTGTGTCCTGTGGATCTGACGGCGGCCTTTGTCAAGACCTGCCTCACCCAGAGCTGCGGCAAATGCACCCCCTGCCGCGTGGGCCTGGCCCAGATCTGCAATCTGCTGGATCAGATCATGGAGCACAAGGCCACTATGGACACCCTTACCAAGCTGGAGCATCTGGCCCAGAACATCGCCATCACCGCGGACTGCGCCATCGGCGTGGAGTCGGCAAAGATGGTGCTGAAGGGGCTGGAGGGCTTCCGTGAGGACTACATCTCCCATATCCAGGAGCATCACTGTCTCGCCGCCATCGAGCAGTCCATCCCCTGCGTGGCCAACTGTCCCGCCGGCGTCGATATTCCCGGCTATGTGGCCCTGGTGGGGGCCAAGCGCTATGGCGACGCCGTCAACCTCATCCGCAAGGACAACCCGTTCCCCACCGCCTGCGCCCTGATCTGCGAGCACCCCTGCGAGAGCCG
>JAFVAS010000156.1 GCA_017480395.1 Oscillospiraceae bacterium
AGCCGGAGTCGTCGGTGACGATGAAGCTGGCGTCCAGCCAGATGCCCTCCTTGGGCTGGCTCTGGCCGTAGTCCATCTCGATGGTGACGTGCTGGCCCAGCATCAGGCCGTCGGTGCTGTCCAGCTCCACATAGAAGGGATACTTGGAGGCGGACTCACCGCCGCCGCCGTAATAGTAGCCGTTGTTGCTGTTGGTGTCGGGCTGGGTGTCCAGGCTGGCGATGGTGCCGGTCCAGAAGGTGTCGGCGTCGACCCGGGAGCGGATGATGACGGGGGAGCCGACCCCGATCTCATAGATGCTCTGCTCGTCCACCGTGCCCTTGACCCGGTAGTCGCCCTCGGCCAGAATGGTGATGAAGGCGTTGTCCTCCTCGGAGCCGCCGTAGTAGGGCTCGCTGGGAACGCTGTCGGGATCGCTGATCTTTTCGATGGTGCCCGCCATGGTGGCGGTGACGGTGGCGTTGTCCAGGCTGGCGCGCAGCTTGTCGATCTCGGCCTGCTTGCTCTTGATGTCATAGTTGGCCTGGGCGATCTCGGCCTGGAGCTCCTGGATCTGGGCGGAGTAGCCCAGCTTGTCGCTGGAGGAGGCGGACTTCATGTCCTTCTCCAGCTGGGCGATCTGGTTGGTGGCGTTGGTCACGTTGGTGTTCAGCCGCTCCACCTCCAGCTCGCCCTGCTGGATGTCCAGATTGATGCTCTCGGTGTCATAGGTGAACAGGGGGTCGCCCTCCTTCACCGAGTCGCCCTCGCTGACCAGCACGTCCTTCACCTTTTTGGTGGAGTCCAGCGCGATCTTCTCCGTCTTCTGGGTCTCGATCACGCCGCTGTACCGGTTGGCGATGCCGCTGTCCGCCATGTTGACGCTGCTGACGCTCTGTACAAAGACGCCGCCGGATGTGTTTCCGCCGTGGGGCAGCAGGAAGTACCAGGCGGCCAGTCCCGCCGCCGCCACCGCCGCGACGATCATGACCGCGAGAATGATTTTTTTTGTCCGTGTCATAAGATCACTCCTATCCCTTTTTTCGGGGTTATTTCCACTAACGATACTATATCATATCCGGCGAAATGTGTCTTTGAAGAATTGTTTAATTTGGGTTACAAAATAGTGCGCGGTCTCCGGCGCAAAATGGCCGAAAAAGGGAGAAAGAGGGCGGAGCGGGGAGCACGGAGCAGAAAAGGGGAGATACATGGGGAAATTCAGCCGGATTCCAGAAAATCCTTATTGAATTTTGCAAACGCATCTGGTATATTACTTACAGAAAGGTTCTTGCTTCAATGGAGGCGTGGGGACTTCGGCCAAATCGGTCTCTGTATCAATCGGTTTTGCCCGGTGCCGCGCCTGAGGCGGGATCATGACCTGTACAATCTATCATGTGAAAAAGGAAAGGATGGGGATTGCCATGGCAATCGAAAGAACCTACGAGGCCGGCTGGCGCGTCGGCACCTATGAGGCTTACAAAGAGCGCCTGCTCAAGATGAAGCCCAACGTGTACCTGCACGGCAAGAAGGTTGACCGCTCCAACGGCGTCGAGGGCGAGGGCCGCGACCTGGCCGACTGGATCGTCGGCGGCACCTATGTGATGGGCAAGTGCTATGAGACCGCCAACGACCCCCGCTATGAGGACGTCTGCGTCGCTCAGAGCCATATCACCGGCCACTACATCAACCGCTCCACCCATATCCACCACTCCGTGGACGACCTGCTGAAGAAGCAGCTGATGACCCGTCTGATCTGCCACCGCGTGGGCGGCTGCATGCAGCGCTGCATGGGCTCCGACGCCCTGAACGCCATCTTCTCCGTCGCCTATGACTGCGACCAGGCCAACGGCACCCATTACTTCGAGCGCCTGGAGAAGTACATCGAGTACTGTCAGGAGAATGACTTGGTCTGCAACTGCGCCCAGACCGACGTCAAGGGCTCCCGTAACCCCAAGTATAAGCGCGCCCATATGCAGCCCGACCCCGACCAGTTCGTCCATGTGGTCGAGATGAACGTGGACGGCATCGGCATCGATGGCAAGCCCTGCAAGGGCATCATCGTCCGCGGTGCCAAGATCTGCAACTCCTGCGCCCCCTATGTGGACGAGATCATCGTCAATCCCACCAAGTTCATGAGCCAGGACGACGCCGCCTACGCTCTGTCCTTCGCGCTGCCCGCCGACTGGCCCGGCATCAAGCTGATGGCTCTGCCCGGACTGCACCACAAGCGCAAGCACATCGACGCCCCCTGGGCCCACATCGGTGATGTGGAGTCCCTGACCATCTTCGACGACGTGTTCGTGCCCGAGGACCGCATCTTCCTGAACGGCCTCGACGGCGACGGCGTGCCCCAGTTCGGCGGCTACCTCGCCCTGATGTTCGCCCACTCTCACCGTCACTCCTACACCGGCTGCAAGACCGCCGTTTCCGAGGTCATCGCCTCCCAGGCCGCTCTGGTCGCCGTCGTGAACGACATCGCCCGCGAGTCCCATGTCCGCTCCAAGCTGTGCGACATCATCCAGACCGCTGAGCTGGTCTTTGCCGACGGTCAGCAGTCCGCTTACCGCGCCACCGAGTTCCCCTCCGGCCAGTGGGTGCCCGATGAGATCCTGACCAACGCCGGCCGTCGTCTGGCGGGCCACAACATCTATCACGAGTATGAGACCCTGGCCGACCTGACCGGCGG
>JAFVAS010000157.1 GCA_017480395.1 Oscillospiraceae bacterium
GTGTTGCACTTTTTATCGAGGATTAGCATAAAACCAAACGCAGCCTGTGAATGCATTCTTTCATTCACAGGCTGCAATGCGTTGCGAGTAGCAAAGGCAACCCCCGGCTATGCCGGGGGAAATAAAATAGCTTATAGCGAGGAGTAAAGTAGACAAAATAAAAACTCCCAATTATGATGGAAGCGGTTTGCCGACCACACGACCAAAATAAAAGGGAGGTCTTATCATGAGAGATAAAGACATAGATAGTTTAAATCACACCCGTTGGAGATGTCAATTAATGGGGTATCTAAAGGGAAAGAGCAGCTTAATGATATTTGATCGGCATGCAAATTTAAAGTACAAATATGGAAGCAGGCACTTCTGGGCGAGAGGATATTATGTAGATACAGTAGGCCGGAATAAAACAAATCGCAGAGTATATCCGAAATTAATTGACCGAAGATCAGATAGAAGATCAGGTCAGTCTGTAAGGAGTACGTCGACCCATTTACGGGTCGTGAGCATCAGGAGGCATAATTAGAGCCCCTTCGGAGGCTTCGTCTGTATCATGCCCTTCTAGGGCTTACTCAAGCCACCGGCTCAGCCGGTGGTCCTGACTACATCACGCCACAATGGCAGATTTTAATTTCCGGCCAGAGGGACAGGCGTGTCTGGACCTCAATAATACTTCCTTCGTCGGTAAATGGGGACTCCTGCAGTACGGACAGATTCCGCGACATATCATTGCGGACAACATATTCCGCGATTTGATTGCCAAAAAAACTGTCTGCCATTCAGATTGGAACCCTCCGGAAATTTTGGGATCAGCCCCGGATCGCGTCCAGCAGCTCTTTCGGGAGAATGATTTCCTCCCGCCGGAGGGTGCCGTCCCGGGCCTCTTGCGCTTTCTGCACCAGCCTGGCGCCCAGCTCACGGCACTGCTCCAGCTCAACGGGGAACTGCTCTTCCAGTCGTTTGCGCTTGTGCTCCGCGCCGAACAGGTTTGCGGCATATCGACTGTAATCGGTGAACTGGCAGGTGTCGTAGGCATAGTGGCTCTCGCTGTATCCGAACATGCGGCGCAGCTCCGACTCGTTCATGGTCAGGGCGTTCTCCGGCGGCAGACCGGGGGCGTTCATGGTGTAGATCATGGCGGTGGGAATGATGCGGTTCAGCTTGATGGGCCGCCGGCCCTCAGCATCCACCTCATAGGTGTCGATGGGGAACATGAGCCGCTCCATAAAGGCCCGGACATCGCCGGTGGTAAACCCGTAGTAGACGGGGGAGCCGATGATGATCGCGTCGGCCTTCATGCATTTTTCCAACGTTTCGCTGAGCTGGTCTTTGTAATAACACACCTCGGTGTTGTACTCCCTCACGGAATGACAGCGGTAACAGCTGATGCAGCCCTTAAAGGTCATGCTTTCCAGATGGATCAGCTCTGTCTCGGCTCCGGCGGCGGCAGCGCCCTCCAAGGCGGCCTGACATAGCTTTGCGGTGTTCCAGTTTCTGCGGGGTGAGCCGTTGATGGCGATCACTTTCATAGAGATTCCTCCCACGGTTTGATTTGCAATCTGCGTGTGCCTGTGATACGATAGTAGCATAGCAATAAGCAACACACAAGAACTAATCTTTTTCTTAGTTAGTATCCCGAGCTGGAGGGGCGACATGAACAGCAAGGAAAGCTATCTGGAGATGCAGGAGATCCTGAAACAGGGCGGCGAGGTCTGCCCGGTGCGGTATGCCCTGGCGATCATCGGGCAGAAGTGGAAGATCCCGATCCTGTGGCATCTGGCGGACGAGAAACGGCCGCTTCGGTACAGCGAGCTGAAACGGGGGATCCCCGGTGTGACCGATGTGATGCTGAGCAAGTGCCTGGACGAACTGGAGCAGAACGGCCTTATTTCCCGTAACCAGTTCGACTGCATTCCGCCTAAGGTGGAATACACGCTGACAGAGCGGGGAGATACCCTGATCCCGGTGTTGTATACGATCCACGCCTGGGGGGCGGAGCAGTTGGAGACCGACAATCTGTAATTGCAGACCACGTCATCTGATGAAAAACGCTGGCTGCGGCTTGTCGCTATGACAAGCCGCAGCCAGCTTTATTGTTCTTTTTCGTTTTGTTCCGGCACCACCCCGTGGAGGGGGAGGGATGTACCCGCGCAGCGAAATCAGATCGCTTCATGCTCCGCGCTATTGCAGCTCGTACTTCTCCACGTCCACCAGAAGCTGGCCCACCGCCTCAAAGCTGATGCCATCTGCGGTCTGGGGCGTTTCGATGGTGGTGGATACCGCCTGCTCCCCGTCGTTGACAAACACCTCCACGCTGAACCGATCCAGCAGGACGCGCAGCTTGACCTCGCCGCCGCGATTACGCACCAGCAGCTTGCGCTCGTGGACAAAGTCCCGGTGGCAGCCGGAGAAGCGCCGGTCGATGCGCAGCACGGAGGTGCGGGGCTTATAGGAGATCAGGGTATAGTGCTGACTGCCCCGGGCGACCTTCAGCTTGAACTGCAGATAGCCGTCGCTTTCCAGCGGGCGGACGGAGACGGTCATATCCACCCGGCGGCCAAACACGCCCTGAAGGGTCATCTCCTCGGAGACGATCACGTTTTTATACTGTACGCACCGGCCTCGCATAGCCTCGATTTCGCGGATGGGATTCTGGCACAGGCGGCCATCCCGGAGGGAGAGCTCTCTCGGAATGGTCATCTGACCGAACCAGCGGCGGCATTCGTTGGCCACGCAGGTGTCCCAGTTCTGCATCCAGGCGATCATGACCCGCCGCCCGTCGGGGGTCAGCACGGTTTGCGCCGCGTAGAAGTCGATGCCGTAGTCGATGGCCTGAACGCTCTCCCGGATAAAATGGCGCTGCGTCCGGTCATATGTGCCGATCAGGCACAGGGAGCCATTGCCGCTGTGGAACTCCAGGCCGCTGGGGGACATATCCTGGGGGCTGGTGAGAATGACCTCTTTCCCGTCCAGGGGAAAATATTCCGGACACTCCCACATCTTGCCGAACTCGTTGTAGCACTGGTCGAGAACGCAGTCAAAGCGCCAGTGCAGGCAGTCGTCAGAGCGGTAGATCAGCAGGGAGCCGCTGCCATCTGCGGGGCGGTTGCCCACGATCATGGCATAGCTGCCGTCCGCCTCCCGCCAGAGGCGCGGATCCCGGAAATCGTAGGGATTTCCGCCCTCGGGCAGATCTTTCTCAGTCAGGATCGGATTGCCGGGATATTTTTCGTAGTCCATGCCGTCGCCCACGGCGACGCACTGGGTCTGTACCCCCACCAGCTTTCCATCCTCCAGGGTGATGTTGCGCACACCGGTGTAGAGCAGGAGATGGCGCCCGTCGGGCATTTCAATGGCGCTGCCGGAGAAGCAGCCGTCCTGATCCGCCGGGGTGTCCGGCGCCATGGCGCAGGGGAGATATGTCCAGTGGAGCAGATCCCGGCTGACCGCATGGCCCCAGTGCATGGGGCCCATCTGGTGCGGTAGGGGTGATACTGATAGAACAGGTGATAATACCCCTGATACCAGCAAAAGCCGTTGGGATCGTTCATCCAGCCGATTCTGGGGGTCAGATGAAAGGCGGGACGCTCCTCCGGGGAGACGAACACCTCGTATTTTTCTTCATAATCACGGGCCTTCTGCAATTGTTCGGAAGTCATTGCGGTACCTCCCTGAAAAGATATCGGAAAAGGCCTCAAGGCAAAGTCGGATGAACCTTGAAGCCTTTTCCCATATGCGAGCAGGCGGACAAGCCGCCTGCTCGCACGAAGAGAGGAGGTGGGTGCTGATTTACTGCTGCGCCTCGGCGTAGCGGTCATAGGCCGCCTGATAGGCGTTCAGGAGCTGATCCATGCCGCAGCTGTTGGACAGGGTGTCCAGATAGGCCGCCCACTCCGCGTCGGTGGGGCCGCCGTTCTTGAGCCACAGGCCCTCGTTCTCGGCCACGGTGTCCTGGAAGTCGGTCTTGTACATGTCGATGACGTCCAGCTCCTCCTGGGTGTAAACGCAGTCCATGGGATAGACGCTGGTATCCTTCACATAGGGCATCCAGAAGTTATACAGGTCGGTCAGACGCTCGATGGCGCGATCCTCCATGTAGAAGTACTCGTTGTAGTACTCGGAGAGGATCAGCTTGGGCCCGGCGACCTCGTTGGTGCTCTTCAGCTCGCCGGCGGACATGCCGAACTTTTCGCGGGACTCCTCGTCGGTGATGGAGAGCCACAGGCCCTTCTCGTCCTGCTCGGTGAAGAAGGTGCCGATGGGGCCGTACTGGAGCTGCATAACGGTCTCGCCGTCATACCACTTGTCGAAGAACTTCAGCAGGGCGGCGGGATTGCCGCAGGCGCTGGTGATGGAGAGGTTGCCGGAGTTGGTGGCGCCGCCGGTGCGGACGGTGACGTTGGAGGTGCCCTCATAGGCGGTGCCGGCGGGGCCGGTCAGCACGGGCAGGAACACATAGTCGCTGGAGTAGTCGCCCATCAGCTCCTCAATGTACCACCAGGTGGACACACCCACATAGCCCTGGGAGCACTTGGCGATGAGCTGGGTGGCATCCTGGCTGAACATCTCGGGGTCCATCAGGCCCTCCTGATACCAGTCGGAGAAGTAGGTGATGGCGTCGCGATAGTTGTCGGTGGCGCAGACGAAGCTGGCCTTGCCGGTGCTGTCCAGCACCAGGTCGTTGCACACGTCGTTGATCCAGTTGGTGAAGCCGAAGCCGGCGTAGAAGATGTTCTGGCCCCAGCACCACTCGTCAAAGCCGGTGGACATGGGAATGGTGGAACCGGCGGCGTTGCCGTAGTACTTCGCGCTCATGTCGTTCTCTTTGAAGGCGACCAGGGCGGCGTGCAGCTCGTCCAGGGTGGTGGGGACGCCCAGGCCCAGGTCGTCCAGCCATGCCTTGTTGATCATGGAGAACTGGGGGACGGTGAAGATGGAGTAGTCCTCGGGGGCGCCGATGCCGGCGGTGCCCATCTGCTCGGCGGCGGGCAGGCCGTAGATGCGGCCGTCGGACATGGTGATGGCGGAGCGGATGTCCGGGTTCTCCTCCAGGATCTTCGTCAGGTTGGGCATGGTCTCCTCGTTGATGTACTCGGTCAGGTCGATGAGGGAGCCATCCTCGCCATAGGTGGTCAGGTCATAGTTGGAGAAGCCCACGCCCATGAAGGCGTCAGGCAGCTCGCCGGAGTTCAGCTTGATGTTGACCTGCTCGGACAGGGAGTCGCTCATGGTGTTCCAATGGATGGTGATGCCCACGTCCTCCTGGAGCTGGTTGAGCACTTCGTTGTCGTCATAGCCGGGGGACAGCGCGGACTGGGCCCCCATGATGTTGAACTCGGTCTGGTTTTCGTCGGCGGTGGGACCCTTGCTGCCGCAGGCGGTCAGCGTCCCCAGCACCATGGCAAGGGCCAGGATGAGGCACAGGATTCTGGACTTCGTTTTCATTTTCATTCCTCCATTTGCTTGAAGTTTCGGTGCGTCGAAAAACCGGGCGTCAGCCCTTGACCGCGCCGGCCATCATGCCCTTCTCAAACTGTTTCTGCACGAAGGGGTAGATGATCAGCATCGGCCCTGCGGCCACCACAATGGACGCAAACTTGATCATTTCGGTCATCTTGTTCAGCTCGGCATAGCCGCCGGAGATGGTGGCTGCCTGGCTGGCGCTGGCGCTGGATTTGATCAGCACGTTGCGCAGTACCAGGGGGAGGGGAGCCTGGCTGGCGTCCAGGTAGATCATGGCGGTGAACCAGTCGTTCCAGTAGGCCACCATGGAGAACACCACCATGACCGCCATGATGGGGCGGGACAGCGGGATGACCATATCCCAGAAGATGCGCAGATGGGACGCGCCGTCGATCTCGGCGGCCTCCATCAGCTCGTGGGGGATGCTGTTCTCAATGTAGTTGCGGACGATGATCATATTGCCCACGGCGACGCCGCCGGGGATGAACAGAGACCACATGCTGCCGATCAGGCCGGTGTTCTTGACCACCAGGTAGGTGGGGATCAGGCCGCCGCCGAAGTACATGGTGATGATGAAGAAGATGCTCAGCGCCTTGCGGAAGGGCAGGGTGTGCTGGCTCAGGGGATAGGCCACCAGATAGATCATCACCACGGAGAAGACCGTGCCGATGACGGTGTACTTGATGCTGTTCAGAAAGCCGGTAAAGATGCTCTTGTCCGCAAACACCGCCGCATAACCCGCCATGGAGAACTGGCTGGGCAGCAGGAAGGTCATGCCCGCGTACACATCATAGGGGTTGGAGACGGAGGCGATCAGGACATAATACAGCGGATAGGCGACGATGAAGATGATGATCGCCGTGAGTACCACAAGGATGATGTCGCTGGATCGGTCCGAGAGGCCCGATGCCTTCTTATCTTTCATTTCGCTGACCTCCTTACACGAACCGGACATCCGACGCCTTGGACGCGATCTTGTTCACGATGACCAGCAGCAGGATGTTGACCACGGTGTTGAACAGGCCGACGGCGGTGGAATAGCTGTACTTGGCGTTTTCAATGCCCTGCTCGTAGACGTAGACGGCGATGACGTCGCTGGTGGCCTTGTTCAGGTCGGTCTGGAGCAGCCAGACCTTCTCAAAGCCGACGTTCATCAGGCTGCCCGCGCTCATGATCAGGTTCAGCACCGCCATGGGGATCAGGGCGGGGACGTCGATATGCATGATGCGCTGGAACAGGGAGGCGCCGTCCACCTTGGCCGCCTCATAGAGGCTGGTGTCCACGCTGGACAGGGTGGCCAGATAGATGATGGTGCCCCAGCCTGCCTCCTGCCAGATGCCGGTGGAGATGTAGATGGTGCGGAAGGCCTCGCTCATGGTCAAGAAGTCGATCTTGGTGCCCAGGATCAGGTTGATCAGGCCGCCGGAGGGACTGAGGAAGATCTTGATCATACCGCAGATGACCATGGTGGAGATGAAGTGGGGGGCGTAGAGCACCGTCTGCACCACTCTCTTGTACCGATGGAACCGCAGCTGGTTGATGGCCAGGGACAGAATGATGGGCACCGGGAAGCTCCACAGCAGGCTGTACAGGCTGATCAGCACGGTGTTGCGGATCATACGCACGCAGTTGGGGCTGCTGAAGAAGCGCTGGAACCAGTACAGCCCGACGAACTTGCTGCCGAACATGCCCTGACTGGCCTTGTAGTCCCGGAAGGCGATCTGGATACCCACCATGGGAATATACTTGTAGATCACCGTGATGACGACGGGGATCAGCAGGAGCAGATACAGCTGCCAATGATCCGACAACTGACGGGCAAGGGAGACCTGGTTGGCCGAATCCAAACGGGCAGCTCCGCCCCTCTGCTTTTTCGAGCTCACATGACTCACTCCTTTTCTTTCTCAAATGCTTGGACGGACAGATGATGGAATGGCTGCGCCTCACTCCTTTTCCGCCGCCGCAGCGGGCATTACGATTGCGGCGGGAGAATGTAACGTTTCATATAATTTGGATTTTAAAAGGGCGGATCATTCAATTTGATCTGTCGCCCTTCTGGTTGTGAAACGTTTTATATATCATAGTGAAATAATAAACTGAGCATGCATGAATTGTCAAGAATTTTTCACGAAAAAAATATGTTTTGTCGGCTAAAACAAATGACTTCCCCCATTTTTGTTGCAATCGTCCAAGGAAAAGCTGCGTGGTAATAACGTTTCATGAAATTTCATTTTTTCTATTTACATTTCCGCGAAAATATGCTATATTGCATCCATGAAATGAGGGCTGTTTTGAGAAATAACGTTTCATTATAATATATCATGTCCCAGCAAAGGAGTGTTTTTATGCCGCCGAGAGGGAGCTCGCCCACCATGAAGGATGTCGCCAGGGAAGCCGGCGTTTCCCTGGGCACCGTTTCCAAAGTTGTCAACGGGATTCCCGTTGGAAAGTCCTATCAGAAGAAGGTGGAGGCCGCCATCCAAAAGCTGAACTACCGGATGAACAGCTATGCCAAGGGGCTGAAGAGCAGCCGCACCAACACCATCGCCCTGCTGATGCCGACGACGGCCCATCCGTTTTTTGGACAGCTCACCTATCACATCAACTCCGTCCTGTCCGAGCGGGGGAATCGCATGATTCTGTGCACCACCGAGGGCAGACAGGAGATCGAGCAGGCCCACATCCGGATGGTTCAGGAGAACCAGGTGGACGGCATTATTCTGCTGACCTATACCGAGGGGCTGGAGTGCCAGGAGGGAATCCCCATGGTGACCATTGACCGCAACATGAGCTCCTCGCTGCCCTGCGTGGCCTGCGACAACTTCGCGGGGGGACAACTGGCCGCCCAGAAGCTGGCCGACAACGGCTGCCGGCGGCTGGCCTATATCGGCAGCAGCTCCCCCCTGCCCAACGAGCCGACCAAGCGGCGGGATGGATTTATCAGCACCTGCACCACCCTGCAGCTCCCCTATGAGCTCTGCTCGGTCTATGATGACAGCAATTATCAGTATTTCTATGACTTCATCGACAGCCACTTCCACAACGGCGTTCTGGACTTTGACGGCCTGTTCTGCTGCACGGATATGATCGCAAGCCGCGTCATCTCGCACCTGAGGCAGCTGGGCCTGCGGGTGCCGGAGGACGTGCAGGTCATCGGCTTCGACGGCATCCCCGACCCCTTCACCGGGGAATACGTCTGCTCCACCATTGTCCAGCCCCTGGAGCAGATCGCCATCGTCAGCGTCGATCTCATCCTCTCTGAGGACAAGGCCCAGATTCCGCCGCTGATCTGCCTGCCCGTGTCCTACGGCTACGGCGGCACCACAAAGGGGTAACATGATGGCCGCTTTTTCCTCCGGGAATCGCTACCGATCCAAGGACCATCCGCCGGACTCCGGCGCGGCCAAATGGAAAAACGGGGGGGATTATAACAAGTGGTTCGCTGTGATTGCCGCCGCGGTGCTGGGGATTGGGGTCTATCTCGTCTGCCATGCCCTGGGGGTGGGGCAGACGAAGCCGGATTATCAGTTTGCCTATGTGGGGACCTATGCCCTGCCCGACGACACGGCGCAGGCGCTGGAGCGGGCGCTGGAATCGCTGGGGAGCGACTGCAACGGCGACGGGAAGGTCGTGGTTCGCCTGAACCAGTACCCCACGGAGGACAGCGGCTCCGCCGATTCCGCCATGGGGCAGTACGCCAATCAGGTTACTTTGATGGGGGATCTGGAATCCTGCGACAGCTATTTCTTTCTGCTGGCCGACCCGGACGCCTTCCAGCGCAGCTATGAGGTGCTGGCCAATCGGGATGGCTCCTGCCCCCAAAGCGGCGACCGCCGCGGCATGGATAAGACCTGGCTCTGGACAGACTGCCCCGTGCTGGCCGGACTGGAGCTGGGCGGCTATGAGGAGACGGTGCTGGGCGAAACGGCCGAGGGGGACGGCAATACGCTGGTCGCCTCGCTGTATCTGGGCCGCAGATGCTTTTACAACCATGACACGGTGAAGAATCAGGCGGGCTGCGAGGCCCTGTGGGATGTGCTGACGGAGGGTGCGGGA
>JAFVAS010000158.1 GCA_017480395.1 Oscillospiraceae bacterium
GTAGGCCGCCGCCTTGGCGAAGTTGACCCCCACCAGCACCGCGCCGATCAGGCCCGGGGCACAGGTGGCCGCCACCGCGTCAATGTCGCCCTTTTGCAGTCCCGCCTCGTCCAGCGCCCGGTCAGCCAGGAGGCTGATGGCCTCCAGATGCTTGCGGGAGGCGATCTCCGGCACCACGCCGCCATAGATCTTGTGCATCTCGATCTGGGAGATGATGGCGTCGGCCAGAACCTCCCGTCCATCCCGCACCAGGGCGACGGCGGTCTCGTCGCAGGAGGATTCCACGGCCAGAAGGATCATACCGTCACCCCCTGGTCGGACTGGTCAAAGAAGCGGGTCATCAGAATCGCGTCCTCCTTGGGATCGTCGTAGTAATTTTTGCGCACGCCGACCTGGCCAAAGCCGTGCTTCTGATAGAGGGCGATGGCCGATTCGTTGGTGGCGCGCACCTCCAGGGTGAGGAAGGCAAGATTGTGGGCCGATGCAAAGCGGACAAAGACGTCCAGCAGCGCGGAGGCCACCCCGCAGCGGCGATATTCCGGCAGCACCGCCACGTTGTTGATGTACCCCTCATCCAGCACCACGGTCAGTCCGGCGTAGCCGATGACCGTGCCGTCCAGGGTCTGGGCGGTGATGAAGCTGGCGGAGAGGTTGTCCAGCTCCTCCTCCAGCAGCTGCTTTGACCAGGGGTGGGAGAAGCATCGCCGCTCCACCCCGGCCACCTGATCCACGTTGTCCCGAGACATGGGCGCAAGCCGATATCGCACCGGCTCCCCGGCGGGAATGGAGCCGGTGACGCGTTTCAATTCACTCATATACGCACTCCTAACACTACACGGTTCAGTGGGCGTCGGCCCAGCGCTTGCCGATCTTGGCCTCGGCGATCAGCGGCACGGAGAGGGAGACCACCCGCTCCATCTCCTCCTCCAGCAGGGCCGCGACCTGCGCCCCCTCCGCCTCCGGGCACTCCACCAGCAGTTCGTCATGCACCTGGAGCACCAGCCGCCCGGTCAGTCCCTCCGCCTTCAGGCGGTCCTGCACCCGGATCATGGCCAGCTTGATGATGTCGGCGGCGGTGCCCTGGATGGGCGCATTGAGGGCCACCCGCTCCCCGAAGGAGCGCTGGTTGAAGTTGGAGGAGCGGATCTCCGGCAGCGGGCGGCGGCGGCCAAAGACCGTGGAGACAGCGCCCTCCTCCCGGGCCTGGGCCACGATTTTGTCCATATAGGCCCGCACCCCGGAGTACTTGGCGAAGTAGCGGTTCATATAGTCCTTTGCCTCCGCCCGGCTGACCCCGATGTCCTGGGCCAGGCTGAACTCAGAGATGCCGTAGACAATGCCGAAATTGACCGCCTTGGCGGAGGAACGCATCTGCTTTGTGACCATATCCACCGGAACCCCGAAAACCTGGGCGGCGGTGACAGTGTGGATGTCCACGCCCTCCCGGAAGCCCCGCTGCATCTCCTCGTCCCCGGCGATGTGGGCCAGCAGCCGCAGCTCGATCTGGGAGTAGTCCGCGTCCACCAGCACGTTCCCCGGCGCGGCCACGAACATCTTCCGCATCTCCGCCCCCAGGGGGGTGCGCACCGGGATATTCTGCAAATTCGGCTCGGTGGAGGAGAGGCGTCCGGTGGCGGTGACGGTGTTCTGGAAACAGGTGTGGATGCGCCCATCCGGGGCAATCACCTTCATCAGGCCGTCCACATAGGTGCTCTTCAGCTTGGCATACTGCCGATAGTCCAGGATCAGCGGCACGATGGGGTGCTTGTTTTTCAGCTTGTCCAGCACCTCCGCGTTGGTGGAGTAGCCGGTCTTGGTCTTTTTGTAGGCGGGCAGGCCCAGCCGGTCGAACAGGATCTCCCCCAGCTGCTTGGTGGAGTTGATGTTGAATTCGCCCCCCGCCAGGGTATAGATGGCCGTCTGACATTCGTCGATCCGGGTGGCCAGCATGACGCCGAAGTCGGCCAGCGCCTGCCGATCCACCAGCACACCCGCCCGCTCCATCTCCGCCAGCACGGCGCAGAGGGGGAGCTCCATGTCCGTCAGCAGCGAGAGCATCCCCTGCTCCTCCAGGCGGGGCTTTTCCGCGTCGTAGAGTGCGGCCACGGCGGAAACGTGGGCCAAAAAGGATGCCTCCGCCTGGGCGCGCGCCTCCGGCTCCAGCAGCGGGGAGAAGGCCTCCGGCGCGGTATAATCCACCTGGGGCTGGATCTCGCTGTTGAAGTAGGAGAGGAACAGCTTGTCCAGCTCATAGCTTCCATCCGTGGGTGAGAGGAGATAGGCCCCAATGGCAGTGTCGAACACAAAGCCGCCGGGGGTGATCCCCTCCCCCAGCAGGCGGTTCATCAGGGGCTTGACATCGTGGCTGATTTTCTTCACCGCATCGCTGAAAAAAATCTGCAAAAACCGTCCGTAGCCCGCTCCCAGTTCGGCCTGGAGGACGAGGGCCGCCCGGCCCTGCGTCTCGGAGACCTCCCACTCTATCGCCACGGCGTCCAGCTCTGGCAGGGCGAGACAGAACACCTCCGGGCAATTTTTCCACTCCGCCAACAGCTCCTCCAGCCGCGTTTCATCGGTGACGACCTCACCCTCCAGGGTGTAATCCGGGGCCTCCAGCGGCTGGGCGGAGGGCTCCAGCTCATAGCGGTCGATGAGTTTTTTGAACTCCAGGCGCAGGAAGAGCTGATACACTGCCTCCCGATCCCAGGGCTTTATCCTGGCGTCCTCCGGGGTGAAGGCGATGGGGGCGTCACAGCGGATGGTGGCCAGGTCATAGGACATGCGGGCCATATCCCGCCCGGCGTCCAGCTTGGTGCGCACCGCCCCCTTGATGGTGGGGTCGTCGAAATTGGCGTAGAGATTCTCGATGCTCTCGAATTTTTGCAGCAGGGTCATGGCGGTCTTCTCGCCGATGCCCCGGACGCCGGGGATGTTGTCGGAGTTGTCCCCCATCAGGCCCTTGAGGTCGATCATGTGGATGGGGTCGAAGCCATATTTCTCTCGGAACGCCTCCGGGGTCATGTCCGTCCAGCTGGTCTGCCCCATCCGGGAGACGACAAGCTTCACCGTGGTGTGGTCGGTGATGAGCTGGAGGGAGTCCTTGTCCCCGGTGGCGATGTCGCAATCCCAGCCCGAAGCCTCGCAGGCTCGGGAGATGGTGCCGATCAGGTCGTCCGCCTCCCAGCCGTCCAGCTCATACTGGGGGATGTTCATGGCGCTCAAAACCTCTTTCAGCACCGGCATCTGCATGGCCAGCTCCTCCGGCATGGGCTTGCGGGTGCCCTTGTAATCCGCATAGGCCTGGTGCCGGAAGGTGGGCGCCTTGCGGTCAAAGGTGACGCACAGGGCGTCGGGCTTTGCGTCGTCCAGCAGCTTTTGCAGGATGTTCAGAAAGCCATAGATGGCGTTGGTATACAGCCCGTCCCGGGTAGAGAGGGGTTTGACGCCGTAAAAGGCGCGGTTGACGATGGAATTCCCGTCCAAAACCAGCAGTCGCATGGCATAAACCTCCACGATAACATGTTTGATTCAGCATACCACAAATTACGAAAAAAGAAAAGCCCGGACTGACCGGGCTTTTCTTGGTTTGGTCGCAATCTCCCGCCAGGGACCGAAGCTGCACACGCACAGTCCCAGACCCAGCGCAGCAGAACAGCGCAAGTCCCGAAACCGCCGCCTTGAGCCTGCGACGATTCATGCGCACGTCAGTCCGCGTCGTCCCCGTCAGCGGGCTTTTCCGCGTCTGCCTTGGGGGTGGCTTCTGTCTGTTCCGCTCCCTGCTTTTGGTTAACATAAAGCTTGCTCGAATCGGGCTTCATTCTGATCGTCAGGACGATCAGAATCCCCCCGGCGTCCAGGGCGCACAGCCCGGCCAGCAGCTGAGACACCCGGATGCCGGTGCCGAAGAGGTAGAGGCTGTCGGTGCGCAGGCCCTCAATCCAGACCCGGCCCAGGCCATACCAGGCCAGATAGAACAGAAACAGCTGTCCGTCGAACTTGCGCCGCTTGCGCCACACGAA
>JAFVAS010000159.1 GCA_017480395.1 Oscillospiraceae bacterium
CAGCTCGGCAACTACATCATTGATCCAGCCTTTGATTTTTTCCTCCTCCTCGGGGGACACCTTCTTGCTGTCATAGAGGAAGCAGCATTGATCAAAGGCGCTCTCGCTGCTCATGCGCACCAGCAGCCCGTCCTTGATAAAGGAGCCGTCGATGCACATGGAGTCCACCCCATAGGTGGGGGAGTCGGGGTGCAGCACATCCAGGATGACGTCGTACATGGCATAAAAATCGTCGTCGCCCAGATAGTCCAGCACGGCCAACAGCACGTTGCCGTTGTTCATTCGGTATTCTTCGATCCATTCAGGATTCATATTTATCATCTCCTATCACATAACTATATCAGACTTTCTGCCCTGTTGCAACGCTGAAGTGACATTTTCGGTATCTTGTCCCTATACATTTTGGGTCAAATATGTTAAAATAAATAAAATTTCGATTTGGGGTGTATTCTGTGAAATTGATTACGTTTGCGGTGCCGTGTTATAACTTCGCTGAATATATGAGCCATTGTATCGAGACGCTGCTCTCCGCCGGAGAGGACGCGGAGATCATCCTGGTGGATGACGGCTCGACCGACAACACCGCCGCCATCGCCGACGATTACGCCGCCAGATACCCCACCATCGTCCGTGCGATCCATCAGCCCAACGGCGGTCATGGGGAGGGGGTCAACCAGGGAATCCGCAATGCCACCGGCTATTTCTACAAGGTTGTGGACTCCGACGACTGGCTGAACGAGGAATCCCTGGCCCGGGTGATGGACAAGCTGCGCCAGTTCCGGGACGAAGGGCAGGAGCTCGACCTGATGATCTGCAACTACGTCTATGAGCACGTCCAGGATAACACCAGCCATACGGTGAACTATGAGAACGTGTTCCCGGTCAACCGGCTCTTCACCTGGGAGGACGTGGGACACTTCCGGGAGTCCCAGTACCTGCTGATGCACTCGGCAATCTACCGTACCCAGTTGCTGCGGGACAACGAGCTGGAGCTGCCCAAGCACACCTTCTATGTGGACAATATCTTCGTCTACCAGCCGCTCCCCGCCGTCAAGACCATGTACTATATGAGCGAGGATCTGTACCGCTACTTCATTGGCCGGGTGGATCAGAGCGTCAACGAGAGCGTCATGGTCAAGCGGGTGGATCAGCAGATTCGGGTCACCAAGCTGATGACCGAGTGCTGTGACCTGCAGGAGGTCTATGCCGCCCACCCCCGGCTGGCAAAATATATGTTCCGCTATCTGGCCATGATGTACACCATATGTTCCATTCTGCTGGTCATCGACGGCTCGGAGGAGGCGCTGGCCAAACGGGATAAGCTCTGGGAGGAGCTGAAGGCATATGACGAGGGGCTGTACCGCCGTCTGCGTTACCGCTCCCTGGCCCTGGCCGCAAATCTCCCCGGAACGCCGGGACGGAAGATCGGCATCGCGGGCTATCACGTCTCCCAGAAAATCTTTAAATTCAATTGATTCAACCGATCGGAACGGGCGGCAAAAAAATTGCCGCCCGTTTTGTAACGAAACCCGAAAAACAGGCATTAACAGATAGAGAACAGGAGAGAGGGGGAGGCCGACGTGGATCTGGACGCCATCTATCGGGCGGAAGGCAGAACCGTATATCGCTACCTCCTCGCCCTGTGCGGACAGGAGCATCTGGCGGAGGAGCTGACCCAGGAGACCTTTTATCAGGCGGTCAAGGGCATTGACCGCTACGATCCCAACCGATGCCAGATCAGCACCTGGCTGTGTGCCATTGCCAAGCGGCAGTATCTCCGCTATCTCCGCAAGCATCCGCCGGAGCAGGAGCTGACCGAGGATGTGCCCGACCGGGAACGGCAGGCAGATCTGCTCCAGCATGTGGCCTATCTGGAGCTGCTGCAGCACATCCACGCCATGGAGGATCCGGCCCGGGAGGTGCTCTATCTGCGGCTGTTCGGCGATCTGTCCTTCCGGGAGATCGGGCAGCTGCTGGGCAAAACGGAGAATTGGGCCCGGGTGACATTTTATCGGGGAAAAGAGCGGTTGAAGAAGGAGTTGAGCGACCCATGAAGACCATATTGCCCTGCGAGATCGTCCGCGATCTGCTGCCCAGCTATGTGGACGGACTGACCAGCGAGACCAGTAATGAGGCGGTGCTGGATCATCTGGATACCTGCGAGGGATGCCGGGAGATCTACCGGCAGATGCGCCTGCCTGCGCCGGTTCCGGCGGTGGGCGGGGAAGCTGTGCCCGATCACCTGCGGAAGATGAGACGGGTGCACCGCCGCTGGCTGGCCGCCGCAATCTCCATTGTTTTGGTAGTCCTCGGGGTGCTGGCTGTCCGGCTCTTTGTGGTGGGATCGGTCGACTATGCGGCTGATCCGAGGGTGACGGTGCAGACGGAGGAGAGCGGTCAGATCGTTCAAATCTCCGCCCACAACCCCTATGGCAGATTCCGTAAGCTACGGATCAAGTTTGAACGCAAGGAAATCCGGGATGTTGGCAGCGTACTTTTTTGCACACCGTATTCCAGCGTGAGTCTGTTTTCATCTGATTCTGATGTTTTCGCGCAGTATGTCCTGGATCCGGGGGAGGAGCTTCAGGCAGTCGTGATGATCAGGCCAACGGGCAAGGGAACGGAATGGTATGACCGGGGTGATGTCGCCTGGTACCGGGGCGAGAGCATCGACATGCTCGCCTCCTTCCTCTGGAAGTGGTACAACCCTTATGTGGGTGACGCATCCGCCGACGACAACCTGGTCGGTCTGACGCTGGAGTATACCGCCTACGACGAAAAAGCGTTCCATCTGCGACTTCAGACCGCCGAGGAGCCCTATGGCATGACCGTTGTATTTGATGAGCCGCTGTACCCGAGGGAGGAGAAGCTGCAGGCCATCGGATGTATTCTTCTCGCGCAGATTGGCAACCTGGATCATGTGACCATCGAGTATTCCGACACCCAAGGGCAGACACAGCTTTATACCCTCACCGCAGGGGAGGCGTCCAAACTGCTGGGTGTGGACGTCAAGACCGTCGGCACCGACCTGTTGGCGGTGCAGGCGATGCTGGATCAATTGGACAAATAATAGATTAAAAATAGACAGAGCCGGACGCGGCGGCGTCCGGCTCTGCATGTTCTCTGTATGTTATTTGCTGGTAGCGTTTCTGATCTCGGTCAGCATGTTCTGCTTGATGTCCCACAGTCTGGGGGAGAGGTCGACATAATATTTATGCGGATTCTCAAACCGCTTGACCTCCACCCAGAGCTTGTCCATCTGGTCGGCGCAGTAGGCCTTGATTTCGTCAATGCTGGGCTTTTTGTAGACCAGCTCACCGTTTTTGAAGATCTGCTCCTGAATGCACTTGACCTTGAAGTTGGTGAACTCCTTCTTCTTCCAGGTGTTGTCCGGGTCGAACAGGGTAATGGGTTTTGTCTCGTCAATGGTCTCGTCGTGGAGGCAGATGACGTCGGCAAAGGCCTCGCCGCTGGTCTTGTCATAGAGGCGATACACCTTTTTGAAGTGGGGGTTGGTGATCTTTGCGGTGTTCTCGCTGACCTTGATCTTGGGGATAATGGTGCCGTCCTCGTCCTCGATGGCGGCCAGCTTGTAGACGCAGCCAAAGACCGGGTCGCTTTTGGCGGTGATCATCCGTTCGCCGACGCCGAAGGAGTCCAGCTTTGCCCCCTGCTGGAGCAGATCACGGATCAGATACTCGTCCAGGGAGTTGCTCGCCACGATCTTGCACTCGGTCAGCCCCGCCTCATCCAGCATCTCCCGGGCTTTGCGGGAGAGATAGGCCAGGTCGCCGGAGTCGATGCGGATGCCGCACTTGGTGATTCCCTTGGGCAGCAGCACCTCCTTGAACACCTTGATGGCGTTGTGAACGCCGGAGCGCAGTACGTTGTAGGTGTCCACCAACAGGGTGGCGTTGGTGGGGTAGAGCTCGCAGTAGGTACGGAAGGCGGTGTACTCGTCGGGGAACATCTGCACCCAGGAGTGGGCCATGGTGCCGGTGGCGGGAACGCCATAATCCCGATCCGCCTGGACACAGGCGGTGCCGGCACAGCCTGCGATATAGGCGGCCCGGGCACCCAGGATCGCGCCGGAGGCGCCCTGCGCCCGGCGGGAGCCAAATTCCGCAA